>NZ_JAMYQF010000018.1:0-111116 GCF_040320745.1 Mesorhizobium sp. M0621
AGGTGGCTGAAGGGTTTTTTGTCGCTCTTGATCGCTCTGCTCCAACTCCAGCCCAAGCCGGTCGCCGCTTAGGGGCCGCATTGTTCACGGTCGACCAATTCTTCAATTCTTCAATTCTTCAATTCCCCAGTTCTCCGATCCCAGCCCTACTCCCCTAACTTGTAGAACCGGCTGATAATCCCCCAGGCCTCATCGGCGGTGTCGACGAAATCGATGATATCCTGGTCGCCGGGACTGATCGTGCCCTGTTCGGCGAGGAAGTCGAGATCGATCGCCCGTTTCCAGAAGGATTTGCCAAACAGGATCACCGGCACGCGCTCCATGCGCCCTGTCTGGATCAGGGTGAGCGTTTCGAAGAACTCGTCCATGGTGCCGAAGCCGCCGGGAAACACCGCGACCGCCTTGGCGCGCATGACGAAATGCATCTTGCGAATGGCGAAATAGTGGAAATTGAAACAAAGCTCCGGCGTCACGTAGATGTTCGGCGCCTGCTCGTGCGGCAGGACGATGTTGAGGCCGATCGACGGCGCGCCGACATCGTCGGCGCCGCGGTTTCCCGCTTCCATGACGCCGGGTCCGCCGCCGGTCACCACGACATATTCGCGGTAGTATGACGTGGCTGACTGCTGCGAGCAGAGGCGGGCGAATTTGCGCGCCTCCTCGTAGTATTTGCTGTTTTCCTCGAGGTTCTTCCTCTGCGTCTCGTTCTTGGCCGCCCAGGCCTCGCCGCCGGGTTCGGGCAGGCGTGCGCCACCGAACAGGATCACCGTTGAATGGATGCCGCGTTCGGCCAGGATCATCTCAGGCTTCAGGAGTTCGAGCTGCAGCCTGACCGCACGCAATTCGCGCCGCGTCATGAAGTCGGGATCGTTCCAGGCCAGCCGATATGTCTCGGCTCGCGTCTGCGGCGTGTCCGGCACGCTCTTCGACCGCTCCAGATCCTCGTCCGAATGCGGCAGCGGGGTCCACCCCGCCTTTTCCATAGGAGTCATAATTGCCTTACCCGTCCAAATTCTTCAGTTGCGCCGTCCCATGGCGCGGCCGCGATTGACCCCCATTGAGCCTTAACATAAGCAGGTTCCGCAAAAGTGTCCGGCGGATTTGCGACAAGAACCTGCTACAGCAAAGACCCAGGCAGGCAAAGCCTGCCAGGGGTCGCGCGACTTTCAAAACAGGTTAAGACGCAGCCCCTTAACAGCTTGGTAATGGAGCGAATTCATGTCGAAGCCCGATCTGGCGAGTCTCGAAAACACCATTGAGAAGGCTTTTGAGGAACGCGACGCGATTTCGACGGCGACCCGTGGCGAAACACGTGATGCCATCCAGTCGGCACTCGACCTGCTCGACCGCGGCACCGTCCGCGTCGCCGAGCGGCAAGCCGACGGCAAGTGGCATGTCAACCAATGGTTGAAGAAAGCCGTTCTGTTGTCCTTCCGGCTCAACCCGATGGAAATCATCAAGGGCGGCCCGGGCCAGGCCGTATGGTGGGACAAGGTGCCGTCGAAGTTCGATGGCTGGAGCGCGGTCGATTTCGAGAAGGCGGGCTTCCGCGCCGTGCCGTCGTCTATCGTTCGCCGTTCGGCCTATGTCGCGCCGGGCGCCGTGCTGATGCCGTCCTTCGTCAATGTCGGCGCCTATGTCGATACCGGCACCATGGTCGACACCTGGGCCTCGGTCGGCTCCTGCGCCCAGATCGGCAAGAACGTGCATCTGTCCGGCGGCGTCGGCATCGGCGGCGTGCTGGAGCCGATGCAGGCCGGCCCGACAATCATCGAGGACAATTGCTTCATCGGCGCGCGCTCGGAGGTGGTCGAGGGCTGCATCGTACGCGAAGGCTCGGTGCTCGGCATGGGCGTCTTCATCGGCCAGTCGACCAAGATCGTCGACCGCGCCACCGGCGAGATTTTCTATGGCGAAGTGCCCCCGAATTCCGTCGTCGTTGCTGGCTCGCTGCCTGGCAAGCCATTTCCGAACAACGAGCTGGGCCCCGGCCTCTACTGCGCCGTCATCGTCAAGCGTGTCGATGCGAAGACCCGGTCCAAGACCTCGATCAACGAATTGCTGCGCGATTGATCTTTGCGCAAAGCGAGCGCACCTTCCGCCGGCGCGACAATCGGTCGCGCTGGTTCAATATGGAGGGGTGACATGGACTGGAAATATCTGCTCACAAGCTTCGACGGCCGCATCAACCGTGCCAAATTCTGGGCCTCGATTGGAGTTTTCATCGTCATTGGCATTGTTGCCTTTATTCTCGATGCGATCCTCGGCACACGCATCACCACGGCCAGCGGCGCCCAGATCGGCATCGTCGGCATTCTCGTCGCTCTGGCCTCGATCTATTTCGCACTCGCAGTCTATGCCAAGCGCTGGCATGATCGCGGCAAGTCGGGCTGGTGGAGCCTGATCATGCTGGTGCCTTTCATCGGCCCGATCTGGTTTCTGGTGGAATGCGGCATTCTCGAAGGCGCCAGGGGCGCCAATCAATATGGACCGGACCCGCTTGCCTGACAGATCAGATCTCACCTGGCTTTTCTTCAAAACCTCGGGCCGCGTCAGTCGCGCGGCCTATTTTCTTGGTGGGCTGCTCGTCGCCATCATCCAGGCCTTCCCGCTCTATCGCTTCACGCTGGTGCCGGAGGGCTCGCCCGAGAGCAACATGTGGTCGTTCATCTTCTTCATCGCCTTCATCGCCTCGCTGTGGTCGAACATCGCACTGGCGGTGAAGCGGCTGCACGACTTGGACAAGCCGGGCATTGCCGCGCTGATCCTGTTCGTGCCTGTCGTCTCGATCGTCGCCTTCCTTGTGTTGTGCCTGTTTCCAGGGCAGCCTGGACCCAATCGCTATGGCCAGCGCACCAATGAGCCGGCACAACACTGAGGGCTGATCGGACATGCGCTACCGCACGCTTGATCCGAAACTGATCATCGAGACCGCCGAACGGCTGGAGATACGCGTCGCCGAGCGTTTCCCTGAGGCCGGCCTGCGCGGTGTTGCGGCCGAGTTGGTGTCGCTCTCGCGCGATCTGGCACGGGGCGCCAAGGCACTGGAAGCGCCGATCTGGTGGCTGCGCGGCCTCATCGTTGCTGCTGTCGTTGCCGGCGCACTGATGTTCATCTTCGTCGGCACCGTCCTGCCGTTCGACCGCATTTCCAAACCCGGTGATGCCGTCCAGTCGGTGCAAGGCATCGAAGCTTCGCTCAACATGTTCATCCTCGCCATTGTCGGCTTCCTCGCCTTGATCCGCTCCGAGGAGCGCATCAAGCGCAAGCAGGTCTTTCGCCAGTTGCACGGCCTGCGATCCCTGATCCACGTCATCGACATGCACCAGCTGACCAAGGATCCGGCCGCTCTTTCCATCAGTTTCAAGCCGACCTCGCACTCGCCGGCCCGTATCACCAAAGCCGCCGACCTGGCGCGCTATCTCGACTATTGCTCCGAAATGCTGTCGATCACCGGCAAGATCGCCGCGCTGTTCGCGCAGTCGGTCAATGACGACGTTGTCATCGATGGCGTCAACGACATCGAGAACCTCGCGTCCAACCTGTCGCGGAAAATCTGGCAGAAGATCACGTTGATCGACGACCGGCCGCCGCCGCGACGATCTGCTCCGGCGCCAGGCCCGGCGAGCCAAGCCGCTCCGATTCCACCTCGCGCACCAGCGCGGTGATCCGCTTGACAAATGGCGCCGGCGTGCCGGCTTTTTCCGCCAGCCGCAAAATAGCGCCCTGCAAGTCATCGATTTCCGTCGGCCGACCACGTTGCAGATCGTCCCACATCGACGAGCGCGCCTGCGGGTCGATCGCCAGCATGCGCCGGGCCAGCAGTTTGAACAGCCAGTCCGGCAGTCTTAGCACCTTCGGCAGCAGGGCTGGCCGCAGGCCGGCGATCCGTGCCGGCTCGATGCCGGACGCCTTCATCGCCTGTAGTGCCTCGTCGATCTGGCCGGCCAGGATCAGCCGCCAGCGACGGTCGGCAAGTTCGGTCGCCAGCGGAAGGTCCGAAAGCGCCACCAGCGCGTTGTTCAAATTCATCAGCAGCTTGCCCCACAGCACGGCCTTCATGTCGCCATGGGCTTCGACCGCAAACCCTTCGACGCCGAGCAGGCCGACCAGGCCGGCGTCGCCGTCTTCGACCATCACCTTGCCGTCGCTGGCGCGGTGAACGCGCAGCGGCAGTTCGCCATCCGGGGACTGTACGACATTGAACGGCACCATGCCGGCCAGCACCGTTCGCCCGGCCAGCACCGTTCGCCCGGCCAGCACCGTTCGCCCGGCAAGCCCGGCACGCAGTCTGTCGGCATTGTCGACGCCGTTCTGCAGGCTGACCACCACAGCATCCGGACGGGCATGGGCCTTGATGAGATCTGCCATATTCTGCGTCGCGCCGCTCTTCACCGTGACCAGGACCACATCCGCCTCCGGCAAGGCGACGGCCGGATCGGTGGTGACGGCAAGCGCCTTCGGCTTGATCGAGCGATCGCGGCCCTCAAGATCGCTGACCCGCAACCCGCCCTGCCGCAACGCCGCCTCGATGCGCGGCCGGGCCAGCAGAATCACCTCGCGCCCGGCGAGCGCCAGGCAGCCGCCGGCATAGCAGCCGATGCTGCCGGCGCCGGCAATGACGATCCTCTGGTCCCCGTTTGCCATCTCTTACTCCGCACCGGCCCGCAACTATACGACATGAAAACCATAATGTCGGCGCCATCACTGGCCCTTATGTCTGGCCGTGACAGGCCCTCCGCTTTCGACTATCGCTTTTGCCATGACGCTGCCGACCGATCCCGCCGAGAACCTCGCCGCCCTTATCCGCTGTGCTTCGGCGACGCCCGCTGAGGGCGGCGCGCTGACCGCGCTGGAGACGATGCTGAAACCGCTCGGCTTCCTGGTCGATCGGCCGGTGTTTTCCGAAGACGGTACGCCCGATATCGAGAACCTTTATGCGCGACGGTCCGGCAACGGCCCGCATCTGATGTTCGCTGGCCATACCGACGTGGTGCCGGTCGGCGACGAGGCCGCCTGGACGCATCCGCCCTTCGCCGCCGAGATCGCCAATGGCGAGATGTATGGCCGTGGCGCGGTCGACATGAAGGGCGGCATCGCCTGTTTCATCGCCGCCGTGGCGCGCCATGTCGAACAGAATGGCGGTCCAAAAGGCTCGGTCTCGCTGCTGATCACCGGTGACGAGGAAGGGCCGGCCATCAACGGCACCGTCAAGCTGCTCGAATGGGCGGCTTCCAGGGGCGAGAAATGGGATGCCTCGATCGTTGGCGAGCCGACTAACCCGGACGCGCTTGGCGACATGATCAAGATCGGACGGCGCGGCTCGATGTCCGGCGCCATCACGGTCAACGGCCGCCAGGGCCATGTCGCCTATCCCTTGCTTGCCGACAATCCGGTGCGCGGGCTGATGAGCCTGGTCGACGCCTTGCTGCATCCTGTCTTCGACAAGGGAACCAGGGATTTCCAGCCGACCAATCTGGAGATCACCTCCATCGATGTCGGCAACCCGGCCACCAATGTCATTGCGGCCAAGGCGACCGCGACCTTCAACATCCGCTTCAACGACACCTGGACAGCCGAGACCCTGCAGGCCGAGATCCACAACCGGCTCGACCAGGCGGCCAGGCGCAAGAAGTACCGGCAGGCCAAGAAGACGCCGGTCGACTACGAGCTCGTCTGGCGCGACCGGCCGAGCCATGTCTTCCTGACCCGCGACGACAAACTGATCGAAACGCTCCGCGGCTCTATCAAGTCGGCGATCGGCAAGGAGCCGACGCTGTCGACCTCCGGCGGCACGTCCGACGCGCGTTTTATCAAGGATTATTGCCCGGTGGTCGAGTTCGGGCTGGTCGGCAAGACCATGCACATGGTCGACGAGCGCGTCGCCATTGCCGATCTTGAAACGCTGACGCAAATCTACCAGCGCTTCATCGAAGACTGGTTCGGACAGGGTTGAGCATGCTTTCGGCGGACGAAACCCAAGCTTCGCTGACGGGCGCCTGGCGGCTGATGCTCGGCAAGACCGACGGATTGCGCCTGCTCGATCTATCGGCCGACGGCTTCTGGAATTCCTTTTTCGCCATTGTCGTTGCAGCCCCGGCGCTGATCGTCGGCTGGGTCGGGATCGCCAACTATACGGGCTATCCCGACGCCTTCGCGGGGCGCTTCAGCATGCTGGTGCGCCTGGCGACGGTCGATATCGGCTCCTGGGTGCTGCCGCTGATCGTTCTGGCCCTGGTCGCGCCGCGTGCCGGCATTGGCGGCCGCTTCGTCCACTATGTCGTTGCCAGCAACTGGGCTTCGGCCATCACCGCCTGGCTGATGCTGCCCTCGGCGCTGATCAGGCTCTTCCTGTCGTCTGCGAGCCAGGTTTCGAGCCTTGTGTCGCTGCTGTTGTTTGCCCTGTCGATGGTGCTGACCTGGCGCATGACCAACGCCACAATCGGCAGGGGCGCTGCCGTCGGCACCGCCGTTTTCGTCGGGATGTTCGTCGCCTCGCTGTTGGTGCTGTTCGGCCTGCAGACGCTGCTCGGCATCACTGTGCCGGACGATGTCGGGGCTCAGAGCCTTTCCGGGTTCGTCTCCGGATAGAGTCTTCCGGCCTCTATCCAGGATAGAGCCCTTTCGGCCTCTATCCTGGATAGTCGACCTCAGGATGATCGACGCCCGAATAATCGACGCCGATGAGAAACAGCCCGTCGGGTGGCGCCACCTGGCCGCAGGCGGCGCGGTCGTGCGCCTCAAGCGCTGCTTTCAGGTCGGCTGCGGTCCAGCCGCCGTCGCCGACGCGCTTGAGGGAACCGACCATCGAACGCACTTGATTGTGCAGGAAGGAGCGCGCCGAAGCCCGCACCTCGATCACGTCATCTTGCCTGCTCACGTCGAGCCGTTCCAGCGTCCTGATCGGGCTGTTAGCCTGGCACTGGGTCGAGCGGAAGGTGGTGAAGTCATGCCGTCCGAGCAGGACCTTTGCTGCCTCATGCATGGCGCTGGCGTCGAGCCGCTTCGGCACCCACCACACCTTGCCCTTGTCGAGCGCGGCGGGCGCCCGGCGGTTGAGGATGCGGTAGAGATAGTGGCGGCCGGTGGCCGAGAAGCGCGCGTCGAAACCGTCGGAGACGACCACCGCCTTCAGGACGACGATGCGCGCGCCGGCCGCCTGCAGATGGGCGTTGACGGCATCGCGCACCTTGTCGCTGGGCCACGCCTTGGCGAGGTCGACATGCGCCACCTGGGCGGTCGCATGCACGCCGGCATCGGTGCGGCCGGCGGCGCGCAGCCTGACCGCCTCGCCGCAGAATTTTTCGATCGCCTGCTCGATCGCCTGCTGCACCGACGGCTGGTCCGCCTGGTGCTGCCAGCCGGCAAACAGGCTGCCGTCATATTCGATGTCGAGGCGAAAACGCGGCATGCCGGGTGGCTATACGCTCTCGCCTAGGCGGCGAGAGCGGTGAAGGCCGAGGCGTAGACCAGTCTGCCGGCTTCCGGGGCGTCGCCCCAGGCCAGCGCCTGCAGCGCTTCGCCCTGGTACTCGCTTTCGAAGTTCTGGGCACGCGTGTGGCTGTAGCCGAAACGCCCGTAATAGGCCGGATCGCCCAGCACCACGGCCAGCGTCTCGCCGCCATCCCTGAGGCGGATATGTGCCTCGCGGATCAGCGCGCCGCCGATGCCGCTGCCATGGAAGGAAGGCTCCACCGCCAGCGGCGCCAGCGCCACGGCCGCGAAGCTCTTGCCGCCATTCTGGACGAACAGCCGCGAAAACAGGATGTGGCCGACCACCTGGCCGTCTTCTTCCGCCACCAGCTCGGCAACGGCATCGCCGCCGGTCACCAGCGCGTCGACCAGCCCGGCCTCCGCCTGCTGCCCGAAAGCGTGTTCCTCGACGAGGCGAATGGCCTCGCGATCCCGCGGCGTGGCCGCGCGTATCGACATCATGCTCATGAGAATTTCATTCCTTTTTCGATCTTGGCCCCGCGCAGGAATTCCGACGCGGCAGCGGGCCTTCCGCCCGCCCGTTGAACTTCGACCAGCCTGATCGCGCCTGATCCGCAGGCAACTGTCAGCCGGTCATCGAGAATTCCTCCCGACTCGCCCAAATCTTCCGAAAGCGACAGGCCTTCGGACAGCGTCGAGCGAAGCAGTTTCAGCCGCTCCAGGCGGCCGCCAATTCCTATCTCGGACCAGGCGCCGGGAAAGGGCGACAGGCCGCGAACATGATTGTGGACCTCGCTCGCCGAGCGAGTCCAGTCCACGCGAGTCTCGGATTTATCGATTTTTTTGGCGTAGGTCACCCCATCCACAGCTTGTGTGGTAAATGTCAGGGTGTTCCTTTCCAGTCGCGCCAGCGCTTCCACCATCAGGGTTGCACCAACACTCATCAACCGATCATGCAGATCGCCGGCCGTCATATCGGGTTCGATGGCGCATTTTTCAACCAGTCCGACCGGACCGGTGTCCAGACCCTCTTCCATGCGCATTACCATCATGCCGCTTTCGAAGTCGCCGGCCATGATGGCGCGCTGGATCGGTGCGGCGCCGCGCCAGCGCGGCAAGAGCGAGGCATGGCCGTTGATGCAGCCAAGCCGGGTTGCCTCCAGAACCGCCTTAGGCAGCAGCAAGCCGTAGGCGACAACCACGGCGACATCAGCCTGCAAGGCACGGAACGCGGCTAGCTCGGCCTCGCCATTGAGCGAAGTCGGTGTCCGGGTCTCGATGCCCAGCCGCTCCGCCTCGCGCTGCACCGGCGACGGCGTCAGCTCCAGTCCGCGCCGTCCAGCGGCGCGCGGCGGCTGGGTGTAGACGGCGGCGATATCATGTCCGGCCTCGGCGATCGCGCGCAACGTCGGCACCGAAAACTCCGGCGTGCCCATGAAGATGACGCGAAGGGGCATTTTTCTTTCGATATCCTGTCTTCTGCTCGCGCCGTGAGCCGGCTCAGGCATCCGCTTCAAACGGGTTTATGACCTTCAGGTCAAGGCCGTCGAAGTCGCGGGCGACCACGGTCGCGTTTCCCTTCCGCTTCGATTTTGTCCATGATCTCGGCGTATTCATCGCCAATTGCGCTTTCAGCGACGAAAGCCGAGCGAATTGCGTCCCATGCCGAGAGGCTCGGCTCCTGCTGAGCCCGCCGTTCTGCAGCCATGCCTTTGCGCAAAAGATCGATGGCCTTGTCCGACAGGCTCTGGCCGACCTTGTGTGCCGCCAGTTCGATTTCGCGTTTCAAAGGCTCGGGAATGTCTCTGATCAGGATGTCGGCCATTGGCATCTCCATTTGGTGCTGTGCCGCCGACATCAGGCCTGGAGTGGACTCCAGCCCTATCCCACCAGCTTGCCCGGCGCCTTGTCCTTGGCGAGCTTCTTGAATTTCTTCACCACCATGTCGCGCTTCAGCTTCGAGATGTGGTCGATGAACAAGACACCGTTGAGGTGATCGATCTCGTGCTGCAGGCAGGTCGCCATCAGGCCCTCGGCCTCCAGCTCCTGCAACTTGCCGTCACGGTCGAGATATTTGACCCGCACGGAGGCCGGGCGTTCGACCTCGGCGTAGTAATCCGGGATCGACAGGCAGCCTTCCTCGTAGACGGAACGCGCGTCGGCGCTCTCCAGGATTTCCGGATTGATGAAGACGTGCGGCGCCGGCGTCTCGTCTTCCTTGGCCAGATCGATCACCAGTATGCGCAGCGGCTCGCCGATCTGGATTGCCGCCAGGCCGATGCCTGGCGCGTCGTACATGGTCGCCAGCATGTCGTCGGCTAATTTGCGCAAGGGCGCGTCGACACGCTCCACGGGCTTCGAAACCTGGCGCAGGATGGGGTCGGGAAGAATGATGAGCGGCTTGATCGGCATGGCGTTCCACCTAAGACCTCCAGCGAAAAGCGTCAACCGGTGGGCTTGAGGCTCGTTCACGTTTTGATCTGTGCTATCAGGGCGAATCGTCTATGCTGTCCACATGAATGATCTGAGCACCATCCTTTCGGAACCTGTCGCCCGGCTTGGCGCCACCACGATCACGCTCGGCCATGCGCTGGCCTTCGCCGCCTTGCTGTTTCTCGGCCTGTTCGTGGCGCTCGTCATAGCGCTGTGGCGGTCGGCCAAGGCGCGCGCAGTCGCCGCCGCCGAAGCCGCCGACCATGCCCGCGATGCCGAGACGAGGATGGCCGGCATATTGCAAAGCCAGGCCGAGATGCAGGGCCGCATGGGCGCCATCGCCGAAGTGTTCGGAGCACGGCAAGCGGAGCTGACGCTGTCGATCGGCCAGCGTCTCGACGCCATGACCGGCCGCCTCGGCCAGACCATGACCGAGCAGACCAAATCCACGCATGAGAGCCTGGCCAAATTGCAGGAGCGGCTGGCGATCATCGATGTCGCGCAGGGCAACATCCAGTCGCTCGCCGGCCAAGTCGTGCAGTTGCAGGCGATCCTCTCCAACAAGCAGACGCGCGGCGCCTTCGGCCAGTCGCGCATGGAGGCGATCGTCGCCGACGGCCTGCCGCACGGCGCCTATGAATTCCAGGCGACGCTGTCGAACGGCAGCCGGCCCGACTGCCTGGTGAAGATGCCGAACGGCGCGCCGTCGCTTGCCATCGACGCCAAGTTTCCGCTCGAAGCCTGGAACGCCATCCGCGCCGCCGACGGCGCCGACCTGCAGAAGGTCGCCTCGCAGGCCTTTCGCCGCGACATCGAGATCCATGTCCGCGACATATCGGAAAAATATCTGATCCAGGGCGAGACGCAGGACACTGCCTTCATGTTCGTGCCGTCGGAATCGGTGTTCGCCGAGATCCATGAGAATTTCGAGGCGATCGTCCACAAGGCGCACCGCGCCCGTATCGTCATCGTCTCGCCGTCGCTGCTGATGCTGTCGATCCAGGTCATCCAGGCGATCCTCAAGGATGCCCGCATGCGCGAACAGGCGCATTTGATCCAGGGCGAGGTCATCCGGTTGATGGAAGATGTTGCGCGTGTCGACGAGCGGGTGCGCAAGCTGCAGGTCCATTTCGGCCAGTCGGCCAAGGACATCGACGACATCCTGGTTTCGACGTCGAAGGTTACCAAGCGCGGCCAGAAGATCGAGGCGCTGGAATTCGGCGCGCAGCCCGACGGCGATGCCGCGGCGGACGCAGCGTCACGGGCTCCTGCTGCGAAGGTCGACGCGGGTGCACGCGTTGCTGATTCGAAAACCGGACAACTCAGGCTAAGGGTCGTCGAAGGCGACGACTGAACAGCACTACTGCTCCTCTATGGTGGTCATGCCCTTAAATTCAGGCAACCAGTGCAGCGCCGAGCGGTGCCATTTCTGCTGTGTCGGAATCAAATCCTCACGTTGCCGCGCGGTCCCTACTCGAATTCCATAGACCTTGGGACCATCTCCGACCGACGTGGCGTAAAGGTGCGAACCGCAGTCGGCGCAAAAGGCCTGGGCGCGCTTGGCGCCGCTCGCCACGGTCTTGATGTAGATTTTCGGCGTACCCTTGGTGATCCGGTAGTTGCTTTCGGGCGCCGGAACCGTCACGCGAAAAGCCGTGCCGGTCAGTTGCTGGCAGTCCGTGCAGTGGCAGATGTTCGTCTTTTCAGGATCAACCTCCGCCTCGTAGGTGATGGCGCCACAATGGCAGCCTCCGTCGATTTTCATCTTCGTTCCTCCAAAGTCCCTTTAATCCTAGCGGGGCAAGACCGTGAGGCAATGGCGAAGCGCTAGTCCAGTGCCGGATCGGATGGGGAGTCGATCAGCTTGCGCCGCTTCTCCCAGGTGCCGGTGGTCTGCGGCTTGACGAACAGCCGCGTGATCTCCGGCATCTCACTCTTCAGCTTCGCTTCCAGTCGCTCCACACAAGCTTCGATCTCCGGCGCCGTCAGATGATCCTCGAACTCGATGCTCAGGCCGGCGACGATCTCTGCCGGCCCCATATGGACAGTCAGAACGCCGTTCGCCCGTTGCACCGCCGGATCCTGCTGGGCGATCGCCAACACCTGTCTCTGCACCTCGGGCGAGGCCGGCTCGCCGATCAGCAAGCCCTTGCTTTCGCGGGCCAGGAAAATCGCCGTCGTGCCAAGGATCAGCCCGATGCCGATCGAGGCGGCGCCATCGAGTTCCGGCATTTCCAGCAGTTCCGCCGCCAGGATCCCGGCGAAGGCGACAATCAGGCCGAGAAGCGCCGCACTGTCCTCGAACAGCACGGTGTAGACGCTCGGATCCTTGCTCGACTGCACGGCCCGCAGCCAGCCTTCGTTGCCCTTCTGCTTGCGGAACTCCTTCAGCGCCACCAGCCAGGAGCTGCCTTCGAACAAGAAGGAAAGGCCCAGGACGATATAGTTCACCTTGACGTTGGCGACCGGTTCCGGCGCCATGATGTGGATCACGCCCTCGTAGAACGATACCCCGGCGCCCACGGCAAAGACCAGAAGTGCGACGATGAAGCTCCAGAAATACAGTTCGCGGCCGTGACCAAGCGGATGCGTGCGGTCGGCCGGTCGGGCGGCGCGATGCATGCCGTAGAGCAGCAGACTGCCATTGCCGGTATCGACCAGCGAGTGCACGCCTTCCGACAGCATCGCCGAGCTGCCGGTGAAGAAGGCAGCCGCGAACTTGGTCAGCGCGATGGCGAGATTGCCGGCCAGTGCCGCGTAGATGACCCTTTTTGAGCCGCCATGCCCGGCCATGGTGTGTTGTCCCCGTTCGACGCGCACCCAGTCTAACGGCCAGACCGCCGAAGCTCCACAGGCAACGCGCGAGTAGCCCGGTCGTTCAAGACGGTGGTTGCTAAAGAGGTCAAGGACTGGTCGGCGAGACGGTGATTATTCGACGATCTCTTCGGTCCACACCTTGAAGCCGGCAAGCGTCCCCGGCCCGAAAATATGGGTCAGCGGCACATCGGCGGCGTCACGGCCGGAGGCGATCAGGATGCGGCCGATGCGCGGCGCATTGTTGCGCGGGTCGAAGACGTGCCAGCGGCCGCCGAGATAGACCTCCATCCAGGCGCAGAAATCCATGCTCGCCCAAGGCTTTGGCATACCGATGTCGCTGATGTAGCCGGTGCAGTAGCGCGTCGGGATGTTGAGTGCCCGACAGAAGGCGACGGCGAGATGCGCGTAGTCGCGGCACACGCCGCTCTGTTCGCGATAGGCCTCGGCAGCGGTGCGTGTCGGCCGCGCATGGCCGTAGTTGAAGACGATATGATTATGGACGAAGTCGCAGACCGCCTGCACGCGTGGAATGCCAAGCGGCGTGTTGCCGAACAGCCGCCACGCCTCAGCAGCCAGAAGGTCGCTCTCGCAAAACCGGCTGGGCAGCAGGAACAGCAGCGTATCCGCCGGCAGGTCGCGCACCTCGTGCTGCCAGGCCATCAGGTCGCCCATCTCGAAGGTGCCGGGATCGCGGATCACTGCATCCGTGCCGAAGGTGAACCGCCCGGGCGGGGCGACGAACCGGTTGCACCAGTTGCCAAAACTGTCGCGATAGCTCTCGATCGGCACCGGCGGATTGGAGATCAGGAAATCCGGCCGCTCGAGATCGGAGGCGCGGGAATAGTGGACGTTCAGCATCGCTATGAGCGGCGTTTCCTGAGGAAAGTCGAAGCTCATCTCGCAGCCGATGTGGATTCGCATTGTCGTCCTGGCGGCCTGCCTGACAATCACCCGGCGACGGCACGGGTTGATGCTGCAGTGCGAAAATGACCATGGCACGGACCGCCAGGGTTTACGAGCAAATTGGAGCAATTCCAGGAAAAGTGTGAAGCGGTTTTCCCGGGAACACGCATAACGTTTTCCCTTGGGAATTGCGTCAAAACAAAGAGTTAGAGCAATACATCGTTTCCACGAAACGGTGAATGCTCTAGAAACCGGTTGAAAGCGATACGCTGACGGCGGCAGCAGTCGCTAACCCCTTGCAGTCGGGCGGTTCTCTTGTTTCACTTCGCTTCCCGCAATCGGAGGAACGAATCATGGCTAAAGGTGCGATGAAGGCAGGCAAGGAAGCCCGCAAACCGAAGAAGGACGCCAAGAAGCCCGCCCCGGCTCCGGCCCTGAAGGCGCCGCCGGTCAAGGCGATGAAGCTCAAGGACAAGTAAGTCCAGCCAATCCGCTTTGGAATGGGGATTGCGACCGGCAACGCTGTTGCCGGTCGTTGTTGATCGAGCGCCCGAAATTCCTATATTGGCACGGCGGGGACGACCTCGCGCTTTCCCCGAAATCCGGTCGGGACGACCCGCCATTGTTTGATAGAGCATAGGACTCCGAAAACCACTTTTCGGTCCGATGCTCCGATGGAGCGTTGTCGATGTCTTGGATTCTTCTCTTTTTTGCCGGCCTGTTCGAGATCGGCTGGGCAATCGGCCTCAAATACACCGACGGTTTCTCGAAGCTGGTGCCGACCGTGCTGACCGTCGCCTCGATGATCGTCAGCCTGACCCTGCTCGGTCTTGCGCTGAAGGCGCTGCCCGTCGGCACCGCCTATGCGGTGTGGACGGGGATCGGCACCGTCGGTACGGCATTGCTCGGCATCTGGCTGCTCGGCGAACCGGCCACCGCGATCAGGCTGGCCTGCATCGCGCTTATCGTCTGCGGCATCATGGGATTGAAGTTCGCCGCCTGACCATAGCGGCAGACAAACACGTTCAGGGCCGCTGCGAGGCGACCCTGGTTCTCGAAGCACATTGCTTCGTAGCTAGAGGCTAGCGGGCGGAGAAGCCCGGAGGCGTTCTGCCGGTGCGCTGCTTGCGCGCCGCATAACGCGCGTCGCGCTTGGCCTTGCGTTCGGCTTCGTCGGCCAGAAAACGGGCGATGCGCTCGTTCTCTTCGGATTCCCGAATCTTGGCCTCAGCCTGTGCAGCTTCCTCGGCGGCGATACGTGCCGCCTCGGCTGCTGCCTCGCGCTCGGCCCTCTCGACCGCTTCGCGTGCCAGCTTTTCCTGCTTCAGCCGGGCCTTTTCAGCTTCGCGGATTTCGCGAGCCGCGAGGATCGCCTTGCGTTCGGCCTGCCGCGCCAGCACTGCGGGATCATCCGCCGCCGGCTTTGCCTTGAAGCGCTCGAGAAGCGCCTTCTTTGCCTCGTTTGCGGCGTTGCGCCGCTCGAAAACGTCTTTTTCCCTGTAGATAGCCAAGTCCACTTCCCTGAAGTCAATTCGCGACGCTTACATACGCGCGAAAACCGAGAGTTCAAGCGCCAAAACGGCATGGCAGCCATGAAATTATTGGCTGTTGCAGTCGGGAGACGCCTTTGGAGCAGTTCCAGGAAAAGTGTGAAGAGGTTTTCCGTCCGGAATTGCGACGAATAGGTAGAGCCGAAACCGACATGCACTGTTCACCGTCCGCCCCCCTGGCGGCGAGGCGGGGCGCTCGCTACGTCTAGAGACAAAACCCAACACCAGGATGACATTCGAATGGAACTCGGTCTCTATACTTTCGCCGACGTCAGCCCGCAGCCGGGCCCTGGCGCCATCGGTCCGCATGAGCGGCTGCGCAACCTGATCGAGGAGGTCGAACTGGCCGATCAGGTCGGCCTCGACGTCTTCGGCCTTGGCGAACATCACCGGCCGGATTATGCCGCCTCCGCGCCGGTCGTGGCCTTGGCCGCGGCCGGCGAGCGCTCGAAGCGCATCAAGCTGACCAGCGCGGTCACCGTCCTGTCTTCCGATGATCCGGTGCGTGTCTTCCAGCAATTCGCCACGCTCGACCTCCTGTCGGGCGGCCGCGCCGAGATCATGGCCGGGCGCGGCTCGTTCATCGAATCCTTCCCGCTGTTCGGCTACAACCTCGAGGACTATGACGAGCTGTTCGCCGAAAAGCTCGACCTGCTGCTTGCCATCCGCGATAGCGTGAAGGTCACCTGGTCCGGCAATCTGCGCGCATCGATCAACGATCGCGGCGTTTATCCCCGGCCTTTCCAGGACAGGCTGCCGGTGTGGATTGCGATTGGCGGGACGCCACAGTCTGCCGCCCGCGCGGGCGCACTCGGCCTGCCGCTGGCGCTCGCCATCATTGGCGGCGAGCCGGCGCGTTTCGCGCCGCTGTTCGATCTTTACCGCGAGGCCGCCAAGCGCGCCGGCAGCGATCCGGCGGGCCTTGCCACAAGCATCAACGTGCACGGCTTCATCGCCGAGACGACCGAGCAGGCAGCCGACGACTTCTACGGTCCGCAGGCGGAGGTGATGAACCGCATCGGCCGCGAGCGCGGCTGGGGTCCGACATCGCGGGCGCATTTCGACCAGTCGCGTGGTCCCAATGGCGCACTGTTCGTCGGCAACCCCGAGCAGGTGGCCGAAAAGATCGTCGCCCAGCACAAGATCTTCGGCAACGACCGCTTCCTGCTGCAGATGGCGATCGGCACCATGCCGCATGCCAAGATCATGAAGGCGATCGAACTCTACGGCACCAGGGTGGCGCCGATCGTGCGCAAGGAAACGGCAAAATCCGCGCCGGCGCTGGCAGCGCCCGTTGCGTGAAGCCAATCGCAAGGCCCACATTCCAGGCCTTGCCTGCAATGCCGGCTAACGGAACCTTGAGCCTGCGGAGACGTTTCGTCAGCGGGATGCACCAATTGCGGTGCACCGCTGAGGGATCGTTATGAAAGCCGAACCCGCCGCTCTGGGCGCAGGTGTTGCCGATGAGCCGGATTCGCGGGTCGCGGCTCGTGCCGACACGCGTCTGATGCGTTCGCTCCTCGTCGGCATCTTCCTGTTCATGGCCGTCTATGCGCTTTACTTCGCCCGCGCCTTCTTCATGCCGGTCATCCTGGCTTTCCTGCTGACGCTGACGCTGACGCCGATCGTCCGGCTGCTGCGCAAGCGCGGCATCCCCGAAGTGGTTTCGGCAACCGTGCTGGTGCTGCTGTCGCTTTTCGTTTTCGCCAGTGCCGGCTATTTGCTCAGCGGTCCGGTCATCGAACTCATCAACAACACCTCGTCGATAGGCCAGCGACTCACCGAACGGCTGGCGCAATTACGGCGTCCGCTCGAGAAGATCATGCAGATTTCGCATCAGATCGAACAGCTGACCGAGACCTCGCAGGAGCCGGGCATCCAGAAGGTTGCGGTGGCGCAGTCCGGCATTCTGTCGGCAGCGGCCAGCAACATCCTGTCGGCGGGAACAAGCCTCACCATAATCTTCGTGCTGTCGCTGTTTCTGCTCGCCTCCGGCACGATGTTCTATGAAAAGATCGTCCAGTCCTTCACCCGTCTCAGCGAAAAGAAGCGGGCGCTGCGCGTCGTCTATGACGTTGAACGGGAAATCTCGCACTATCTGCTCACCGTCACCATCATCAATGCCGGACTCGGCGCCGTCATCGGCCTTGGCCTGTGGGCACTCGGCGTGCCCAACCCGCAAGTCTGGGGCATCACTGCCGCCATGCTCAACTTCCTGCCCTATGTCGGCGCGCTGTTGACCATCATACTTGTCACGATCATGTCGCTGATCAGCTTCGACACCATCTCCTACGCGCTGCTGGCTCCGGCCTTCGTGTTGTTGTGCGATATCGTCGAAGGCCAGTTCGTGACCCCGACGGTGGTCGGCCGCCGCCTCGAGATCAATGCCGTGGCGATCCTCATCGCCATCGCCTTCTGGTCGTGGCTTTGGGGCTTCGTCGGAGCCTTGATGGCGGTGCCGCTGCTGGTCGTCATCAAAGTGTTCTGCGATCATTTCGACGGGCTGAGCCATGTCGGCAATTTTCTCGCCGCACAGCACACGGCTGTCATCGAGGACGAGGACGTCGCCGACACCGAAGCTGCAAAAGGCTGATCAATATTTTTGAATTTGCAGGTCGCAGGGCGCATCCTACATGCGGTCCTGACACAGGATACCGTTCATGACCGACCTTTCCGTTCTCGACCTGTCGCCGATCATCGAAGGCAGCGATGCCTCGCAGTCGCTGGCCAATTCGCTCGATCTTGCCCGTCATGCCGAGCGGCTGGGCTACAAGCGCTTCTGGCTGGCCGAGCATCACAACATGCCGGGCATCGCCAGCGCCGCCACCGCGGTCGTCATCGCCCATGTCGCCGGCGGCACCAAGACCATTCGCGTCGGTGCCGGCGGCATCATGCTGCCCAACCATTCGCCCTTGGTGATTGCCGAGCAGTTCGGCACGCTGGCCGCCTTGCATCCGGGCCGCATCGATCTCGGCATCGGTCGGGCGCCCGGCACCGACATGGGCACGGCCCGCGCATTGCGCCGCAACCTCGAGGCCGGGGTCGATAATTTTCCGCAGGATGTCGTCGAGTTGATGGGCTATTTCCTGCCGGCCGAGGAAGGCCAGCGCATCCGCGCCGTGCCGGGCGAGGGTCAGAACGTGCCGGTCTGGATCCTCGGCTCCAGTCTCTACGGCGCGCAGCTCGCCGCCATGCTCGGCCTGCCCTACGCCTTCGCCTCGCATTTCGCGCCGGCGGAGCTTGACCACGCGCTGGATGTCTATCGTTCGCGCTTCCAGCCGTCGGAGCAGCTCGACAAACCGCATGTCATGCTCGGCCTCAACGTCTTTGCCGCGCCCACCGACGCCGAGGCACGTTTGTTGTTCACCTCGTTGCAACAGGCTTTCGTCAATCTGCGCACCGGTCGGGCCGGCCGGCTGCCGCCACCTGTCGAGAACTATGACCGCGATCTCGATCCGATGGCCAAGACCATGCTCGGCCAGGCATTGTCCTGTGCCGTCGTCGGCTCCCCGGAAACGGTCAGGCAAGGCATCGACGCCTTCGTGCGCCGCACCGGCGCCGACGAGCTGATGGTCACCGCGCAGATATCAGACCATGCGGCGCGGGTGCGGTCGTTCGAGATCCTGGCCGAGGCCCATAAATCACTGTCGCAAGCGGCTTGACAATTTTCTGGATCGCCAAGCGAAGTGCGAAGCCCCGAACTTCGTGGCCTACCTGCGCCATGTCTTCCAGGTTACCGGTTTAGAGACTCGCCAGGCCGTACCGATCAACCCGTTCAAGACCCCATCCCGCAGGAGTGAATCATGCAAGCCGTACAGCGCCAGATTGCTGAACAGCTCAAGGTCCAGCCACCGTTCGCCGACCAGGCTGCCCTCGAAGCCGAAGTGGCGCGGCGGATCGCCTTTATCCAGGATTGCCTGCTGAACTCCGGGCTCAAGACCCTGGTGCTGGGCATCAGCGGCGGCGTCGACTCGCTGACCGCCGGCCTGCTGGCCCAGCGCGCCATGCGTGAGCTGCGCGAACGCACCGGCAACCTCGACCACCGCTTTATTGCGGTGCGCCTGCCGTACGAAACCCAGTTGGACGAACACGAAGCGCAGGCTTCGGTGGACTTTATCGCCCCCGACGAGCGCCACACGGTGAACATCGGCCCGGCGGTCAAATCCCTGGCCGGGGAAGTCGCGGCCTTCGAAGGCAAGGCCGCGGTGTCGCGGGACTTCGTCCTCGGCAATACCAAGGCGCGCATGCGCATGGTCGCGCAATACACCATCGCCGGGGCAGCCCATGGCCTGGTGATCGGCACCGACCACGCGGCGGAAGCGGTAATGGGTTTCTTCACCAAGTTCGGGGACGGCGCCTGCGACCTGGCGCCGTTGAGCGGGCTGGTGAAGAACCAGGTCCGGGCCATCGCCCGGCACTTCGGCGCGCCGGAGTTCCTGATAGAAAAAATCCCCACCGCCGACCTTGAGGACCTGGCACCGGGCAAGCCCGACGAAGCCTCCCACGGCGTCACCTATGCCGAGATCGACGCCTTCCTGCACGGCGAGCCGGTACGCCAGGAAGCCTTCGATATCATCTGCCGGACGTTCGAAAAGACCCATCACAAGCGTGAGATGCCATTTGCACCATGATTCGGGCATCAGGACCTGGTCTCGGAGGCGGACCGCGGGGTCGTACTGTTCATCCGCGCGGCAATCGGCGCCGACTATCCGCAAGATGCATCCGGCGCGCTAATGGTAGCCTATTTCGCCGCCGGCCGGCTGCTTGGGAAGCGTTTGCGGATCTACGCGCTCACACTCTGCGCCATCGCTCCTAGCGGGCGGCATGAATTGCGGATCATCAGCCGGCCCTTGAGTACCAGCTTGCGCGGTGGCGCGTCCCTGTTGCCGGCGAGACGGTCCAGCAAGAGGTTGGCCGCCTGTTCGCCGATCGCCTGCACTGGCTGGGCGACCGTGGTCAGCTGCGGCTGGAACACGTCGGACCATGGAAAATCGTCGAAACAGGCAACCGAAATGTCTTCCGGGCAGGACAGGCCGATGTCGCGGATCGCCTTCATGGTGCCGATTACCATCGGGTTGTTGGCCGAGAAGATCGCGCTTGGCCGATCGTGCGAGGAAAGCATCTGCATGGTGGCGTTGTAGCCGTCGATCTCGTGGAAATTGCCGAAGCGGATCAGCTCCTCCGCGATCGGCAGGCCGGCGACGTGAAGCGCCTCGCGATATCCCGTCATGCGGTCATGCATCGGCGAAATGTCCGACGTGCCGGTGATGTAGCCAATGCGCCGATGGCCGAGATTGATCAGATAGGTGATGGCGTCGAACACAGCGCGCTGGTTGTCGAGCACCACGGCATCGGTATCGACGCCTTCGCAGAGACGGTCGAGCAGCACGACCGGCACATTGGCGTCGTCGACGATCCGCTTGAGGATCGCGCCATCGCCGACGCGCGCGACGATCAGCCCGTCGACCATGCGGTCGAGCAGCAGCCTGATCTGGTCGTCCTGGGTGTTCAAATCCTCGTCCGTGCAACACAGCATGACGGCGTAGCCGGCGCGGTCGAAGGCCTGCTGGATGACTGAGACGACATCGGTGAAGAACGGATTGGTGATGTGCGGCACGGTCAACCCGATGGTGCGGGTCGTGCCCATCTTCAGGCTGCGGGCGATCGCATTGCGCTTGTAGCCGATATCGCGGATCGCCTGTTCGATACGCTGGCTGAGCTCCGGGCTGACCGTCGCCGTGCCGTTGATCAGCGCCGACACGGTGGCGACCGATACACGCGCCGCCTCTGCCACGTGGAGCATGGTCGGCGCCGTGGATTTTCGCTTCTTAATCCGCTTGAATGCTGCCATTTCGAAACGTTTCGCCGCCCTCTATGTGCCATACCTACGGAATCTTGCGGTTTTTCGCAAGAATTGAAATGCATCAGTCCAGCGTTATCAGATAGCGGCTTGACATGATCGAAACGTTTAGATTAGCGTTTGGATGAGATTTGACGAGGACGGAAGGGAGGCCGCCATTGTCATGGAGCACGCGAGTTCCCTTTCCCCGGAGCACAATGCGGCGGATCGGTCAGAGACCGTTCTGAGCGCCGAGCGCATCTCCAAGAGCTTCGGCGGCATCGCCGCGCTGGTCGATGTCGGCTTTGAGCTGCGGCGCGGCGAGGTCCATGCCCTGATGGGCGAGAACGGCGCCGGCAAATCGACGCTGATGAAGATCCTCTCTGGCGTCTACACCGGCTATGAAGGCACGGTCAGCGTCGATGGCCGTCCCGTCAGCTTCGCCGGCGTGCGCGACGCCGAGGATGCCGGCATCGCCATCATCCACCAGGAACTCAATCTCGTTCCCGAACTCAGCGTCGCGGACAACATTTTCCTCGGCCGCGAGAAGCTCATTGCCGGGCTGATCGTCGACCGCAAGGCGAGCAGCCGCGCGGCGGGCGCCCTTTTGCAGCGGCTCGGTATCGAACTCGATCCGCAAGCTCGCGTCGGCGCCTTGCGCGTCGGCGAGCAACAGCTGGTCGAGATCGCCAAGGCGCTGTCGATGTCGGCACGTATCCTGATCATGGATGAGCCGACCTCGGCGCTGTCGCCGGCTGAATGCCAGCGGCTGTTCCGCATCATCCGCCAGCTTGCCGACAGCGGTGTCGCCATCGTCTACATCTCACATCGCATCGACGAGGTTATGCATCTGGCCAGCCGCGTCACCGTGTTTCGCGACGGGCGCCATGTGCTGACCGAGCCGATGGCCGAACTCGACGAGGATGCGATCATTTCGGCGATGGTCGGCCGCAACCTGCTGGCTTCCTCCGAGGGGGAGCGCGGCCCCAGCGGCAGGATCGTGCTTTCAGTCGAGAACCTGTCGCTGTCGAAACCCGATGCCCATGGCTGGCGCACGGTGATCGACGGCGTCGGCTTCGATCTTGCCGCCGGAGAAATCCTTGGCATTGGCGGGCTGCTGGGCTCTGGCCGCACCGAGATCCTGGAAGCGATCTTCGGCTCGAGCGATGGCCGCACCGGCGGCGAAATTCAAGTCGACGGCCGGCCCGTGGATATCCGCTCGCCGCGCGACGCGAGACGGCTGGGCATCGCGCTGGTGACCGAGGACCGCAAGACGCAAGGCTTGCATCTGCAGGCCTCGATCACGGACAATGTGGCGCTGCCATTGGTCGGATCGCTGGCGCGCTTCGGCATCCGCTCGCTGGCAGGCGAGCAGGGGCTGGCGCGGCAGGCGGTCAAGGCGCTCGGCATTCGTTGCCAGGACATCGACCAACCCGCCGGCACGCTGTCGGGCGGCAACCAGCAGAAGGTCGTCATCGGCAAATGGCTGGCGACCAAGCCAAGGGTGCTGTTGCTGGACGAGCCGACGCGCGGCATCGATGTCGGCGCCAAGCGCGAGATCTACGACCTCATCTTCCAGTTGGCGCGCGACGGCCTCGCCATCGCCGTCATCAGCTCCGAACTGCCGGAGCTTCTGCATCTCTCCGACCGCATCCTGGTAATGGCCGATGGCCGCCAGACAGGCATTCTTTCCCGCGATGCGGCCAGCGAGGAGGCCATCATGCGCCTCGCCGCACCGCGTCGGACCATATCGAGATCAGCCGCATGACTGTCCTGAAACTCCTGTCCCAAACCAAGCTCTATTGGGGCCTGATCGCCATCTTCCTGATCGGCGTGCTGGGCTCGCCGATGAGCTCGAAGGGCAACAACATCTTCCTGTCCTACGGCAATCTGCTCGACGTGTTGCGCCAGGTGTCGACCACCGGCCTGATCGCTACCGGCATGACGGCGGTGATCATCACCGGCGGCATCGATCTTTCGGTCGGCTCGCTGATGGCCATCTGTACGGTGGTCTGCGCCATGCTGCTGACCGTTCCTGGCGTGACGCCGGGCGTCGTTCTGGGCGTGCCGACCGTCGCCTTGGTGGCGCTTTGCCTCGGCTTCGTCGTCACCCGCTTCATCTTCCAGAACCTCGTAAAATCCCGTGCCGGCGCCGATGTTGCCCGAGAGGTCAGGCTTGACGGTGTTCGCGGCCTGGTCACGCCCGCCGTCGTCGGCGTGGTCCTGTGCTGCCTGTCGCTCTGGTTCCTGCTGCCGCAGATCGAGCCGAAATTCGGCGTGCTCGGCGTGCTTCTGGTGGCGCCATGCGTCGGGTTGTTGTTCGGCGCGCTCAACGGCTTCATCATCGTTGCCGGACGGCTGCAGCCCTTCATCGTCACGCTGGCGATGATGGTGACGGCGCTCGGCATCGCCCGCCTGACCGCCGGCCAGAACAATGCGGTGCTGCCAGTCTATACCGGCTCGAACGCCACCGCCGATTTCGAGATGCTGCGCTCGCTGGTGTTCGGCGTCATCCCGATGCCCGGCCTGTTCTTCCTCGGCGCCATCCTGATCTATGGCGCGGTGCTGCGCTTCACGCCGTTCGGCCGCTATGTCTATGCCATCGGCGGCAATGAGGAGGCGGCGCGCCTCTCCGGCATCGCAGCCGGACGCGTCAAGATCGCCACCTATGCCATTTCCGGCCTGCTCGCTGGCATCGCCGCCGTGCTCTATGTCGCGCAGTACCGGCAAGGCAAGCCGGATGCCGGCGCCGGGCTGGAGCTGGACGCCATCGCCGCCGTCGTCATCGGCGGCACTAGCCTGATGGGCGGGCGCGGCAGCCTCACCGGCACGTTCTGCGGCGTGCTGATCTTCGGGCTGCTCTCCAATATCCTGCAGCTCCACAACATCAATTCGAACCTTCAGCTGGTGCTGAAGGGGATGATCATCATCGGCACCGTGCTCGTGCAGGAACGCAATGCCGGTGATCTCCTGGCCTATCTGCGCCTGCCAGGCGGGCAAACGGCGCGCAAGGAAACGGCCGCGGCAAAGCGGCCGTCACAAGAGACATCGTCTCTCAATCTCGGAGGAAACAAAAAATGAAACGACGTGACATGCTGAAACTTGCCGCCATGACCGCGGCACTGCTGACCACCACCGCGCTCATGACCAGCGGCAATGCCTTCGCCCAGGACAAGAAGTGGAAGATCGGCTTCTCCCAGGTGACGACCATCGAGCCCTGGCGCGCACAGTTCAACAAGGACATCCTGGCCGAAGCCGCCAAGCATCCGGAGGTCGAGCTGATCATTACTGACGGCGAGGACAAGACCGAAAAGCAGGTCGCCGATGTCGAGAACCTGATCCGTCAGGAGGTCGACGCACTGCTGGTGTCGCCGAAGGAATCCGCCGGCCTGACCGGCGTCGTGCAGCAAGCGATCGATGCCAAGATTCCGGTCTTCGTGCTCGACCGCAATGTCGACACCAAGGACTACACCCAGTTCGTCGGCGGCGACAACGCGCTGATCGGCCGCGCGGCCGGCGAATATGCCGTCGAACTGCTCGGCGGCAAGGGCAAGGCATCAGGCAATGTCGTCGAGATCTGGGGCGGCATGGGCACCCAGCCGGCGCATGATCGCCATGACGGCTTCCATGAGTTCACCGACAAGGAACCGGGCATCAAATATCTGCTCGACCAGCAGTCGGGCGACTGGAAGCAGGACCAGGCCTACAATTTGATGGCCAATGCGCTGAAGAGCAACGAGAAGATCGATCTCGTCTATGGCCACAACGACCCGATGGCCTACGGCGCCTATCTCGCCGCCAAGGATGTCGGCCGCGAGAAGGACATCAAGTTCATCGGCATCGACGGTTTGCCCAACGAAGGCGTGCAGATGGTGAACAAGGGCGAACTGACGGCGACCTTCACCTATGTCACCCCCGGCGCCGAAGGCCTGCGGCAGGCGATCAAGTTCCTCAATGGCGAGAAGGTCGAAAAGACCATCACCTTGCCGACCGAGAAGATCACCAAGGAAAACGCCGCCCAGGTGCTGAAGGACAACGGCCTCTGATCTAAACTTCCTGCCGGGTGCTTTTGCGCCCGGCAGATCCGCCTACGCCAGCTTCGCCAGCAGCTTCATGAAGGTGGCGATCTCCTTGGCTGAGAGCGGCGCCAGTGTTTCCTGGGTGATCTCGCGGGCAAGCGGGATCAGGCGCTCGATCGCATCGCGGCCTTCCGCGGTCAGGTTGACCAGCAACCGCCTTTTGTCGGCCTCGTGCTTGGAAAGCTCGACCAGGCCGCGCGCCTTCAGTCGGTCGATGACGCCCTTCACCGTCGCCGCATCCATGGCGATCAGCGTGCCGAGCTGGTTCTGCGAGGTCTCGCCGACATCGCGCAGCTTGGCGAGTGCTGCGAATTGCGGCGGCGTCAGGTCGCCGATATGCGCGGCAAAGATCGAGACATGGCGCTGATGCGCCTTGCGCAGGATGAAGCCGACCTGCTCCTGCAGGAGGTAATCGTGTTCCTCAGGCTCTTCGACCTCGACGAGCTTGAGCAGATTGTCCTCGGCGCTCATCGCAGCCCGTCCCAGGCCTTGATGTCCTTGGCTGCCAGCCCGCCCATGCGGTCGTGCACGCGCGGGCCGCAGGTCATGGCGAGGCAGAACAGGATCTCGTCGGGACGCGGCCCGTCATTGATGCCGACTTCCATAGCGTCGAAATGGCTGCGCACATAGGCGGCGTTGATGTGGCCGAGCGGTACGTCGAGCTTTGAACCGAAAGCGCCGACCTTCTTCGCCGACGGCACGATCGCCTTGGCGTCGCCGAGCCGTTCGCGCATGGCGTAGCCGCCGGGCACATGCCAGAGCGCGCCATGCTCGAGTTCGCCCGATGTGCCGACAATGGCGCCCTTGCCATAGCCGTCGATTTGTTTCACGTCGCCGCCGAGCGCAGCGATCAGCCGGTCGGCGAGCACCAGGCCGAGCGGCTTCAGATCGTCCATGGCGCTCTGCAAGTCCTCGACATAGCGCCCGGCGAACGGGTTCTTCACCAGCGCCATGGCGGCGGCGCGGCGGCGCGGCACTTGGGCCACCGGCCCGCCCTCGTGAAAGATCTCTTCGGTCAGCACCGCGATTTTGCGGATCGGAAACTCAGGCATGGGCAACTTCCTTCCCTGGGATTTTGTTGGGCGCGGCAAGCGCCATGGAACCACTGATGCGGGTCTGGCCGGCAAGGAAGAGCGCCGATGCGGCGATCAATCCCCTGCGGCGGAAATCTTCGGCAACGGCAAGCCCGCTGTCCAGCGCCGTGGCGATTTCATCCGATGAAAGCCTGCCGACCTCTTGCGTCGCCAGGCGGTCGCCAAGGTCGCTGTCCGGCGCCAGATCGCGCGCCGGCACACGGCGGATGGCCGGATGGCCGGGCAGATCGACGGCATTGGCGATCAGCGTCGCGGCGGCGTCGGCTTCGGCTCCGGTCTTCGCGAGCACGGTGACGGCGTCGGCAATGCCCAGCGAAAACGAGCGCCCGCGCCAGCCGCTGGTGGCAACGCCGCGCACGCTATCCTCGGCGCGGATGATGATGCGGTCCGCAAGACCGTGTCCGGTGCCGGCGATGGCAAGCATCATGGACTGGCCGGTGCCGAGGTGGATGGCGCTATCGCCGCCATTGTTGACATAGGCGCGATCGAGCTGGCGACCCTCCAGCAGCGCATCAAGCATTTCGTCGGCTACCGAACCGGCGACGGCGGCCATCGGCGTGATGAATTTTTCCGCCAGCGGCACAACTGCCGCCTCCATGCGCCGTGCTGTCGACCCGGAGAACAGACGGGGGCGCAATGACGCGGGGCGTCGCAGGTCTGGAAGTTCATCAACCAGTTCGGTCAGAATGGTCTGGAACCGAGCTGCGGCCTGTTCATAGGCCAAGCGGCGTTCGTGCGCCTCGCCAAAGGCCTCGACGATCAGGTCGATCGGCCCGTGGTTGAGATGCAGCCGCTTGCCGTCCTGCAGCCAATGCGCTTGCGGGCCTTGCATCACCCGGTCTCGTTCGACGCAGCGCGGCGCAATTGCGCCAGCGGCGGCCATGGATTGCCGGCCGCAGCAGCGGTGCCGCGTCGCGGGTTGAGGTATTCGCCGCCCTTGGCGACGATATCCTCGACGCTGCGGATCTCGGCCTCGTGGCCGCCCAACCTGATGTAGTCGTCGCGGCGCAGGGTGAATTCGATCGGCGCCACAAGTGCGGGGGTCGGCACATAGCCGAAGGCGCCTTCCGGCACCCTTGTGACATCGACCATCAGCGTGATGCCGCCGCCCGGCCAGACATAGACCGGCGCGCCGCCGACCGTCACATAGGTGGTCAGGCCTTGCACCGAACGGGTCAGGTTGACCGGGTTTTCGGTGACGCCGGCGCGCAGCGAACCACCGGCGCCGCCGATGAACAGCACGGTGCACAAAGCCGGTTCGCAATTGTCCTCGATCAACTCGACCGATTTCTGCAGCCGTTCGGGAAATGGCTTCTGCACCGGCTTCAGCTCGTCGTCGAGCTCGTAATAGGCGAACTGCTCGCCGGTGGTCGAAACCATCAGCAGCGACAGGCCCGACCGCGCGCCCTTCTTGGCATTCCATTCGCCGAGGATCGACAGCGGGTCGGATATGCTGGTGCCGCCCCAGCCGAGGCCGGGTTCGGAAACCTTGAAATAGCGGCCTGGTGTCGAGCGGCGGCCGATGATTTTTATGCCAGTGTCCTGCCAGCCCAGCACCTTGCCGGCCTGATGCTCGGAAACGACGCCGGTGATGTGGTCGTCAACCACCACCACCTCGTCGACGAGGCCGCGCCATTGCGTGGCGAACATGCCGATGGTGGCCGAGCCGCAGCCGACGCGCATGCGATGTTCCTGCTTGCTGTCGATAACAGGCGGTTTGCCGGCTTCGACGATGATGGTGGCGCCGCCGTCGATGGCCAGTTCCACCGGCTTGCGGTTGCACAGATTGAGCAGCGCGTCGCAGGTGGCGCGTCCCTCGGCCTTGGAGCCGCCGGTCAGATGATGCACGCCGCCCAGCGACAGCATCTGAGAGCCATATTCGCCTGTCGTGACATGACCGATCGCTTCGCCTTGCGATCTCACCACAGCCGTTTCGGGCCCGATATGGCGGTCGGTGTCGATCTTCACCTTGACGCCGCAATAGGAGAAGATGCCCTCGGTAACGACCGTGACGAGATCGACGCCCTCGACCTCCTGGCTGACGATGAAGGGGGCCGGCTTGTAGTCGGGATAGGTTGTGCCGGCGCCGATGGCGGTGACGAAGCGGCGACCGGTGTTGATAAGTTCGCCGTCCCATGTCTCGCCCTCGGCAACGAACGGCACGATTGCCGCGCCGGCCTCCGCCGCATGGTCGAGGATGGTCAGCGGGTCCATGCGCACGATGCTGCCGCCGATATTGCCGTAGCGGTCGCAGGCGCCGGTGCGCCCGTCGGCGATGTAGCACATCACCGGACAGGCATCGCAGCGGATCTTCTCCGCCACCAGCTTCTCGCCGGGATCGTGGGTTTCGAAGCGTTCGGCAAGCTCGCTCATCGGGCTGCCTCCTTTTCGCGAATGGCGGCGCGGATACGCGTCGGCGTCGCCGGAACCTTGGTGACCAGGACGCCGGTGGCGTGGCGGATGGCGTTGAGGATCGCCGGCGCCGTCGGGATCAGCACATGCTCGCCCAGCCCCTTGGCACCAAAGGGTCCTTCCGGATCCGGAACTTCTATCAGGATGGTCTCGATCGGCGGCACGTCGCCGATGGTCGGAATGAGATAGTCGTGCAAATTCTCGGTGCGGCCGGGAATATACTCTTCCATCAGCGCCATGCCGATGCCTTGCGCAATGCCGCCTTCGATCTGGCCTTCGACCAGCAGCGGATTGATCGCCTTGCCGACATCGTGCGCGGCGGTGATCTTGATCAGCTTGACCGTGCCGAGCTTGAGGTCGACCTCAAGTTCGGCGATCTGTGCGCCATAGCCATAGACGGCGTAAGGTTTGCCCTGTCCCTTGGCATCGAGTGGCAGCGTCGGCGGGTCATAGGTCTCCTCGGCACGGAAGACGAAGCCTTCGGCATCCACGTCGAGCGAGGCGAGTTCGATACGGCGCGTGGCTTCACCTTCGCGGATGGCGATCGCCGGGCCGTCGAGTTGCAGCGATGCCTTTTCGGACACATTGGCGAAACGCAGGATCTGTTCGCGCAAGGCTCGGCCGGCCTTCTCCGCCGCCCTGCCGGTGACGAAGGTCTGGCGCGAGGCCGATGTCTTGCCGGCGTCGGGAGTGATAGCCGTATCGCCGCTCTTCAGCTGGAATTTTTCCAACGGCAGGCCGAGCGCGTCGGCGCAGATCTGGGTGATGACGGTGTTCGAGCCTTGGCCGATGTCGACTGCGCCCTGGTGCAGGATGACCGAGCCGTCTGCAGCGATGCCGACGCGAATGGTCGACGGATTGGGCAGCGAAGTGTTGCCGCAGCCATACCAGCAGGACGCGATGCCTACGCCGCGCTTTTTGTCTCTGTTGGCACTGTTGAACGCATCCGCGTCGGCTTTCGCGCGCGCCCAATGCGGCCGCAGCGATTCGAGGCATTCGGCGATGCCGACGCCTGAGTCCAGAAGCTGCCCGGTAACCGTTTCGGACCCGTTCCGAAGGCAGTTTCTCAGCCGAAAGTCGAGCCTATCCATGCCGAGCTTGCCGGCCAGCTCGTCATAGAGCGTCTCCTGCATGATCGTCGCCTGCGGCACACCGAAGCCGCGGAAGGCGCCCGAAATCGGCCCATGCGTGTGAATGGCCCGGCCCTCGGCCCGATAGTTCGGCGTCGCATAGGGTCCGGACGCATGCACCGGGACGCGGTTGGCGACCGTCGGCCCCCAGCTTGCATAGGCGCCGGTGTTGAAATCGCCTTCGAAGATCATGCCGGTGACAAGGCCATCGGCATCGGCGCCGATGGTCGCTTTCATCTCGGCCGGGTGGCGCTTGGTGGTCGAAATCATCGATTCGGTGCGGGTGTAGGCGAGTGCCGCCGGCCGCCCCGTCTTCAGCGCCACAAGGCCGATCAGCGGCTGCAGCGAGACATCGAGTTTCGAGCCGAAACCGCCGCCTGTCGCCGTCGGCACGATGCGCACCTTGTCGACGGCAAGGCCGAGCACCTTCGCCGTCTCGTCGCGATCCATATAGGGCGCCTGCGTGCAGGCAACGACGACCAGAGTATCACCGTCCAGATACGCATAGCCGGCTTCCGGTTCGATATAGGCGTGCTCGACATAGGAGGTGTCGATGGCGCCGGACACCGTGAACGCCGCGCCGGCGAGAGCCGTCTCGGGGTCACCGTGTTCGACGAAGCCGGCAGTAAGCAGGTTTGCCGGCCGGTTGTCATGAATGAGCTTGGCACCGCCGGCTCTCGATTCGCGCGGCTGCAGAAAATGCGGCAATTCGGTCCAGCGAACCGGAAAATCCGACATGTCTAGATCGAGGATCGCCTCGCGCTCGCCGGCAACGAGCGCCACCGCCTCGCCGCGCAGGCGAGCAAACCCTTCGGCCAGCGCCGGCTGGTCGGCGAACGGCCCGATGACGCCGAAACAGTTCTTGCCGGGAATGTCGGCGGCAGTGAAGACACCGGCGATGCCGGGATGTGCCTTCGCCCAGCCGTCGAGGTCACCGAAGGCGAAGCCGGCGTGATAATGCGGCGAGCGGACCACCAGCACGGCCAGCGCGTCGGCAGGGAAAGAATCGCCGCCGAATTTTTCACCGCCGGTGACTTTTGGCACGCCGTCGAGCCTGACGGGGGAGGAGCCGATCGCCTGGCCGGATTGAGGCAAGCGGAAATCGAGGCTTGCCGCTTGCTGCGACGCATCCATCACCGCCGCGATGATCTTCCGGTAGCCGGTACAGCGGCACAGAATCCCGCCCAGCGCGTCCTGCACCTCGGTCTCGGTCGGACTGGGCTGCTTGTCGAGCAACGCCGTTGCCGCGACCAGCAGCGCTGGCGTGCAGATGCCGCACTGCGCCGCGCCATGGGCAAGGAACGAGGCTTGCAGCGCCGACAACCGGCCATTGGCGAGGCCTTCAACGGTTGTAACCGACGTTCCGGCAGCGGACGCAGCCGACATCAGGCAGGCGCAGACGGGATCGCCGTCGACCAGCACCGTGCAGGCACCGCAATCGCCGGCATCGCAGCCGACCTTGGTGCCGGTCAGCAGCAATTCGTCACGCAGTACCGAGGACAGCCGGCGCAGCGGCGGTACGTTGACCGAGATGGCGTCGCCATTGACCTCGAAGGCGATATCGGCCCGTGCCGCGCCGAAGTCAGGCAGGACGTTGCCCAGATCGGGCAGGGCTTCACTCATTTCTGTCTGAACCTGGCTCATGCCGCCGCCACCTCGTCGTCAGTCGTTCGCCCCACGGCCGCGAGCACTGCGCGTGCAACGATCTCGCGCACCGCATCGAGCCGGTATTCGGCGCTGCCGCGCACATCGGCAATCGGCGACAGCTCGCCCATCGGCGCGGACTGGACCGCGTCGGCAAGTCTGCCGTCCACCGGTAGCCCGCTCAGCGCGGCCTCGACGCCGGCCAGCCGCTTGGCCACCACCGAGCAGGAGCCGGCGGCGACGGCCGCTTGCCGGACAGTGCCGTTGTCGACGACCAGACGCGCCGCCACCATGGCGATGGAAATGACGAGGTAGCGCCGTGCGCCGAGCTTGACGAAAGCCGACGTGCCAGTGGTAGCGCCTTTCGGCACGCGAATGGCCGTCACCATCTCGCCTGGAAGCAGAGCCGTGCGGCGGTTGCCGAGAACGAAGTCCTGCAGCGGGAGATGCCGGGTCGCCGTCGCTGACCGCAGTTCGACCTCGGCATCGATAACCAGCAGGGCCGGCACGCCGTCGGCGGCTGGCGACGCGTTGCAGAGGTTGCCGGCGACCGAGGCGACGTTCTGGATCTGCGCCGAGCCGACCTCTCGCGCCGCCTGTTTCAGCGCATCGAAGGCTGGCGGCAAGGAATGGCGAATGATATCGGTCCAGGTCGTACGCGCACCGATGACGAAGTGATCGTCCGTCTCGGCAATGCCGCGCAGCGCCGCCAGGCCGTTGATGTCGAGGACATTGTCCCGGAACGGTTTGCTTCCCTGCGCCGGATAAAAATCGGTGCCGCCGGCAAGAATGCGCCAGGCTCCCTCGCCAAGCAAAGCGAGCGCTTCGTCGACCGAGGTGGGTTTCGCGTAACGGATCACGCCTAGCCTTCCAGAAAAGAGGTCTTCCAGAACCGGTATTTCGAAAGATCCGGCCGGCATCGGCGGCCGGGGGAATTCATTCGTATGCAAATGATATCAAGCCAGCAGGAATTGTCAAAGCCGGAGTTTGCGACCACTCGGTCGGCACGCATTTGTTATGCCTTGAGAGGTTGACGCCGCGGCCCTTCTGGTCAAGTTTCTGCGTCCGGTCGCGTCAGCGGCATTTTCCACTGGAGCCTGCATACGGAAGAGGAAAGCCCATGGCCGACGAAGCGCTTGTTGTCATCGACCTGCAGAACGACTTTTGTCCGGGCGGCGCGCTGGCGGTTGCCGGCGGCGACGAGATCGTGCCGCTGGTCAACGACCTGATCCGACACACCGACCATGTCGTGCTGACGCAGGACTGGCACCCCGCCGGCCATTCGAGCTTTGCCTCCAGTCATCCAGGCGCGCAGCCTTTCACGATGATCGAAATGCCCTACGGCCAGCAGACGCTGTGGCCGGACCATTGCATCCAGGGCAGCCTGGGCTCTGATTTCCATTCCGGCCTCGCCTGGACCAAGGCCGAGCTCGTCATCCGCAAGGGATTTCGGCCTGATATCGACAGCTACTCGGCCTTCTTCGAGAACGACCGCACGACGCAGACCGGCCTTGCCGGCTATCTCCGGGAACGCGGCATCGACACGCTGACCCTGGTCGGGCTGGCGACCGATTTCTGCGTTGCCTTCTCGGCGCTGGATGCCGTTAGCCAGGGCTTCAAGACCACCGTCAGGCTCGATGCCTGCCGTGGCATCGATCTCAACGGTTCGCTCGATACGATGCTGCACCGCATGCGCGACGCCGGTGTGACGCTCGAAGATCCCTTATCGGATTAACCGGATCGTGGGGCGCAAGAAGGGCTTCTTACCGACCGCAACGGATGTGATGGCGGGTGCCGCAATCGCTGTCACAATGCTCTTTCCGGCACAGGCGCTGGCTGCGGAAGCGCACAGCCTGCCCGGCGCTGCGATGTCGCTGTGGTGGGCGCTGCCCTTCGCCGGACTGCTGTTGTCGATAGCCACTGGTCCGCTGCTGTTCCCTCATGCCTGGGAGCATCACTACGGCAAGATCGCAGCCCTGTGGGCAGCGCTGGTGATCGTGCCGCTGGCGCTTGCCTTCGGCGTCCCCTCGGCGACCGAGGCGGTGTTGCACGCGCTGCTTACCGAATACATGTCGTTCATCATCCTGCTGTTTGCGCTTTTCACCATTTCAGGCGGCATTCTGGTCGCCGGCAACATTCACGGCACGCCGCTGGTCAATTCCGGGCTGTTGCTGGTCGGTGCACTACTCGCCTCGGTCATCGGCACGACCGGCGCCTCGATGATCCTGATCCGTCCGATCCTGCGCGCCAACGACGCCAGGCCGTTCAACGGCCATGTCGTGATCTTCTTCATCTTCCTGGTCTCCAACATCGGCGGTTCGCTGACGCCTTTGGGCGACCCGCCGCTGTTCGTCGGTTTCCTCAGAGGCGTTGATTTCTTCTGGACGACAGCCAACCTCTGGCGCGAGACGCTGTTCGTCGGCGGTGTCGTGCTGGTCGTCTTCTTAGGCATCGACATCGTCCTGCACCGGCGCGAGGCTGGCGCGCCGAAGATCAAGGATCCGACGCCGGACACGAAGGTGCGTCTGCGCGGTCTCGCCAACCTTCCGCTGCTGGCCGGCGTGATCGGCGCGATCCTGCTGTCGGCTACCTGGAAGCCGGGAGTGAGCTTTTCCGTGTTCGGCGTGAGTCTCGAGCTGCAGAACCTGGTGCGCGACGCCGTCATCCTTGCGCTGGCCCTGCTGTCGCTTCCCCTCTCCTACAAGAGCCACCGCGAGGCGAACGGCTTCAACTGGGGGCCGATCGCTGAAGTCGCAAAGCTGTTTGCCGGCATCTTCATCTGCATCGTGCCGGTCGTCGCCATCCTGAGAGCCGGGCATGACGGCGCGCTGGCGCCATTGGTCGCCCTCGTCACTTCGCCCTCGGGCGCGCCCAACGACCTCGCCTATTTCTGGCTGACCGGCGCGCTGTCGTCCTTCCTCGACAACGCGCCGACCTATCTGGTGTTCTTCGAGCTTGCCGGCGGCGACCCACGGCACCTGATGACGGAATTCGCCTCGACGCTGGCGGCGATCTCGGCCGGCGCGGTGTTCATGGGCGCCAACACCTATATCGGCAATGCGCCGAACTTCATGGTCTACGCCATCGCCCGACATCGCGGCGTGAAGATGCCGGGCTTTTTCGGCTATATGGCATGGTCGGGCCTGGTACTGATCCCGATATTTTTGGGTGCGGGTTTTCTGTTCTTCGGCTGATCAACCCACGCCGACATAGCGGCGGACCGCCGACGGGTCGGCGCGCAGTTGCTCGACATCGACCGTCTCGCGGTTGCGGCCGTTTTCGATGAAGGCAACGCGGTCGGCGACGGACAGCACCGCATCGACACGCTGTTCGACGAGGATAGTCGAAACGTCCATGTCACGCAGCTTCGACACCGTCTCGCGGATCTTGGCGATCATCGACGGCATCAGCCCTTCGGTCGGCTCGTCGAGCAGCAGAACTTGCGGCTCGAGGCAGAGCGCGCGCGCCATCGCCAGCATCTGCTGTTCGCCGCCGGACAGCGTACCGGAGCGTTGCCTCAGCCGCTGGCGCAGCAATGGAAAAAGGTCGAGGACGTTTTCCCGCACGGCCTTGCCCTTGCCGCGTGCCATTAGCCCGATCTCGATGTTTTCGGCCACCGTCATCTCGGCGAACAGCCGCCTTCCCTGCGGCACATAGGCGACGCCGACCTTGGGCACCTCATGCGCCGGCAGCCCGGTCAATTCCTGGCCGTCGAGCCTGACGGAGCCGGCGCTTGGCGGAACCAGCCCCATAATGGCCTTGAGCGTCGTCGTCTTGCCGGCGCCGTTGCGGCCGAACAGACACAGCACCTCGCCCTTGTTCAGCGTGAGGTCGAGGCCATAGAGCACCTGGACTTCGCCATAGAAGCAGTCGAGCCCCGAGATAGTCAGTGCTTGAGACTTCGCTTCGGCCCTGTTTGTTTCGGTCATGGGGCGGTCCCCAGATAGGCTTCCTGCACCGCGGCGTTCTCGCGGATCGCTTCGGGCGTGCCTTCGGCCAGAATCTTGCCGGCGTTGAAGACGGTGATGCGGTCGGCGAGCTGCATGACAACAGGCATGTTGTGCTCGATCAAAAGCACGGTGGCGTTTTTGGCGATTTCGCGCACCAGTTCGATGAAATTGTCGATCTCGCTGTCGGCCAGGCCTTGGGTCGGTTCGTCGAGGATCAGCAGGCGCGGCTTCAGCGCCAGGCCCATCGCCACTTCCAGCAGGCGCTGATGGCCGTAGGACAATTGCCCGGCCGGCATATGGGCACGGTCGGCAAGGCCGGTGCGTCCGAGCGCCGACATGACCCCGGCACGCACCGCGCCCTTCGAGCGGCCGTCGCTCAGGGTCCGCTGCACCGGAAGCGCGACATTGTCGTAGGCGGAAAGATTGGCAAAGACGCTGGTGATCTGGAACGTGTAGGCGATGCCTTGGCGAACCCTGATATAGGCCGGCTGGCTGGTGATGTCGGCACCGTCGAAGATTATCATGCCGGAAGATGGCTGGATGCGGCCGCTGACCAGGCTGACGAAAGTGGTCTTCCCTGCCCCGTTCGGTCCGATGACGGCGCGGATTTCACCCGGCATCAGTTCGAAATCGACGCCGTCGACGGCGCGCAGGCCGCCGAAGTTTCGGGACAGGCCCTTGGTGGTCAAAAGCGGCATCATGGCAGCCACCCGAGCCAGCGCTGGCGGATGCTGCCCAGAATGCCTTTCGGGAAAAACAGCACCAAAAGGATGAGCGCGATGCCGACGATCAGCAGATAGGCTGACGTGTAGCCGCTGGTGATGTCGATGACATAATACATGAACAGCGTGCCGATCAGCGGCCCAAGCGTTGTGGCGGCACCGCCCAGCAGCACCCACAGCAGCGGCAGGATCGAATACTGCACCGAAGCGAAACTCGATCCGACATAACCGAACAACAGCGCATAGGCGGCACCCGAGGCCGCGCAGATGGTGCCGGAGATGACGACGGCGGCGAGTTTGTTGGAGGAGGTATCGTAGCCGAGCATCTTCGTTCGCTCCTCATTCTCGCGGATGGCGACCAGCACGCGGCCATATCGGGAGCGGACGATCGCCAATGTGACGAGCAGCACGATGGAAAACAGCCCTAGCGCCGTCATGTAGCGCACGGTCGGATTGGTGAGTTCGAGCGATGTCGCGCCGAAGCTGAGCACGCGCGCCGGCTGCGGCACGACCATGCCCTGGTCGCCACCGGTCCATGTCGCGAAGTAGAGAATGAGGAGATAAAAAACCTGGGCGAACATCATGGTGACGATCATGAAGGCGACACCCGTGGTGCGCAGCGCCAACAGGCCGATCACCAGCGCCAGCACCGCGCCGCAGGCAATTCCGCCAAGGAAGGCCAATGGCACACTCCAGCCGAGCTGGATGACGGAAAGGCCGGCGCCATAGAGCCCGGCGGCAAAGAACATGGCGTGGCCGAGGCTGAGCAGGCCGACATAGCCGAACAGCATGTTGTAACCCATGGCAAAGACCGCCAGCACCATGATGCGGGCGAGCAGGCCGTGATAATAGTCCGGCAGCAGGAAGCTCAGCACGAAGAGCAGCGCGATGACGCCGAGATGCAGGGCATAGGCCTTTGCCGGCGAAGCTTCGCTCATCGCGATGCCGTCCCGAACAGGCCTTGCGGACGGAACACCAGCACCATGGCCACCAGCAGCGTGGCGATGATCTTGGCCAGCGTCGGCGAGAAGAACATCGAAATGATGCCGTCGGAGAGGCCGATCAGCACGGCGGCGACGACGGTTCCGCGCAGCGAGCCGAGGCCACCGATGATGACGACGATGAAGGAGAGCAGCAGCGGGTCCTGCCCCATAAGATAATGCGCCTGGCTGATCGGCACGATCAGCACCGCGGCGATGGCCGCCAGCAAGGCGCCGAGCGCGAAGACGCCGCCATAGACGCGGCCGACGGGAATGCCGAAGGCCTGCGCCGTCTCGCTGTCATACTGCGTGGCGCGCATGATGAGGCCGATTTTGGTGCGCGTCAGCACCAGCCATGTCGCGACCAGAAGAAGCGCGGAAGCGGCGATAATGGACAGCTTGTAGCCGGAGTAGCCGAACCACGGCAAAAGGATGCGATAGCTGAACGGCGGCTCCACCGGCCGCGCCTCCGGACCGTAGAAGGTCAGCGCCAGTTGCTGGATGATGTAGAGCATGCCGATGGTGGCAACGATGGTGGCTTCCGGATTGTAGTTGAGCCGGCGCAGCACCAAGCGTTCGGCGACCAGCGCGATAGCGCCGACGATCAGCGGCGCAATCACCAATGCAGCCAGGAAGCCGAGTGCCGGGTGGCCGCCGATCGCCGTGGTGATCGCCCAGGCGAGCACAGCGCCGAGCATGAAGAACTCGCCATGCGCGACATTGACGACGCGCATGACGCCGAACACCAGCGACAAACCAAGCGCAGTCAGCGCCAGCACCGCCGATGTGACGAGGCCTTCGAGGGCGGCGAGGAGGAGGTGCGGACCGAAGTGCATCGGCTACACGCCCAAGGTAGGCGCGAGGCGCACCCCCCTCTGTCCTACCGGACCCGGCCCTCCGCTGTCGCTCCGGGCGTTCGTCGTTCGAAAAGCCAAGCAATTGGCTTTCCGTCCGCTGCGCGGACCACTTCTCACCCCCCTCAAGGGGGGAGATTGGATTTCACCTAGGGTTTCGCCAATCGCCAACGCCGGCACATAAGCGCCGCCGCAAGAACCGCCGATCTCCCCCCTTGAGGGGGAGATGTCCGGCAGGACAGAGGGGGGTGGGCCGAAGGGCACTGCGCTTAAAGGACCAAGCCTAAAGCGCCTGCGTCGTATAATCCCCCTCGGCCTCGTAAAGCCCATCCTCGATCTTGGTCTTGTGCACGACCTTCAGTTTGCCGCCTTCGACCTTGGAGATGTTCTGGATGCCAAAGCACTGGTGGATCTTGCCGTTGAAGGTTTTCGGACCCTGCGGGTGCTCGGGTCCTTCGGCGAATTCGGTCAGAGCCTCGGTCGCCTCGACCAGCTTGGCGCGGTCTTCCGGGCCCTTGTAGCCGGCGTCTTCCATCGCTTTCTTGACGACGTAGAGCGTTTCCCAGCAGCCGAACATGTGGGCTGCGGTGGAGACGTCCTTGGGGTCGCCGACGGCGGCGCCATTGTCGTCGATGCCGACAGCGGCACGATAGGCCTTTTGCGCCTCGGAATCGTCTGGCTGCGCATAGCGCGGCGAGCCTTCCCAGAAATGACTGCCGTCGAGGAATTCGAGACCGGGGCTGTTGATGTCGGTGGCTTCGAGCGAATCGATGAAACCGAACAATTGCGGCCGATTGGAGCCGTAGAACTCGCCAAGCTCCTTGACGAAGGTGAGCACCGCCGGACCGACCATGACGTGATAGATCACCTCGGTCTCGGCCGGGATCTGCGGAAAGTACTTGGTGAAGGACGATTCGGTCGGCGGGATGGCGATTTGCGCGATCACCTCGGCGCCTTGCGCCTTCAATGCCGGCGGCAGGTAGTCGCGATGGTCGTAGCCGAAGGCGAAATCCGGGAAGATCTGCGTTACCTTCTTGCCCGCATTGGCCGCGATCCACGGTGCCATCGACTGGATCTGGCTCTTCACGTCGGTGATGCCGGGCTGGAAGACATAACGGTTCAGCTTGGTCGAGGCGACGTGGTGGCCTTCGCTGACGACGAAATAGGGCATCTTGTTTTCGCCGGCGGCTGGCGCCGAGCCGATGACGACATGCGAGAACAGCGTGCCGAAGACGATGTCGGTCTTGTGCTGGGTAGCGAACTTGCCCACCACCTCGGCGCCACGGCCCGGATCGGTGCCGTCGTCCTCGATGATCACCTCGACCTGGCGGCCATTGATGCCGCCGGCGGCGTTGATCGCCTTGACCGCGGCAGCCGTCGTCTTCTCGTACCAGCGGCCATAGGCGGCGCCGATACCGGTGCGGTGCGACTGGAAGCCGATCTTGATCGGCGCTGAGCTCTGCGCCTGGGAATAGCGAACGAAGCCGGGAGCGACGGCGAGGCCGGCGCCCGCGGCCAGACCCTTCAGCGCTGTGCGGCGGGTGAGGGCAGTCTTGGAGAGGTCGAAAAATCCGTTCTTGTCAGCCATGTTCGTTCCCCTGTTTTTCAGTCTTGACCAACGATAAGGCGGCTTTGGCATCCTCGCTCAGAGGACGCAAAAAATTGCATGTGTACAAACTAAATCACCAAAGCCTTGACGTGGCAAGCGAGCTTTCCCCAACGACATCGGGGCCGCCCTTTTCTCATCCGCCGGTTGGCGTGGCAAGCAACCAGAGGCCGAAGACCGTATAGGCGATCATCAGCAAGGTAAGCGGGAACTGGCTGAGTGCCGCGCGGGAGGGCTGCAGGTGTAGGCGCCATGCGAAGCCATGGGCGACGAGGACGGCTAGCACATGGCCTGATACGATGGCGCCGGCCTGGACATTCCACAGCCACCACGCCGAGTCCGCCCCGGCAACGATGCCGGCCTCGATCTGCAAGTCGGCGGTGCCGAAGAGGTTCCAGCCCAGCGCGAACGGGTCGGAAAGCGCCGCAAGCGCATATTGGCCGTCGACGAGCAACACCATCAGATAATGCGCGACATGATAGGCGAGCGCGATCGGCACGATCGACCACACCAGCAGGCCAGCCGCCTGGCCGAGAGTGTGATCGCTGCCGGCGAGACGCTGGCCTAACCAGACGGCGAGCAGGAACACCGCCGCAAGCAGGACGAATGTCAGCACGAGCCCGAGCGTGCCGCTGCCGATAACCGCGGTGCGGCCGGGAAATTCGAGCGGATTGATGCCGAACAGGCCGAGCCAGAAGAAGGTTTTCGACAGGCCGTCGAAGGATACCGACGATAGGGCCAACAGCAGGAAGGCGATGCCGCTGATCGGCAACGGCTCGGCGGTAAGCAGTTTGGCGCCCGGCCAGCATAGCGAAAGCCGGCCGTCTTCGTTCCGTACCACGATTGCGAAACGCGCCACCATCGAGAAGAAAATCGTCAGGAATTCGCCGCTGCGGCTCCAGGAGCGATAGCCGAACGCCAGCATGGCCAGGAAAGAGAACAGCCAGTAGAGGCCGGCGGCTAAGGCCAGCCGCGCCGGATCATCCGGCGCCGGATCGATGAGTTCAAACCAGGCGAAGGCGAAGAACAGTATCACTGCCAGCCAGCAGCCGAGCCATCGAGGCAGGTGCCATGTCCCTTCATTGTTTCCGCCCAACAGGCGCGAGGCAAGACGCCACGGCCCATACCACGGGTTGAGCCAGGACCAGAGATCGCCGGAGACACCCTGCAGCAGCGCAATGCCAGCCCACAGCAGGGTCCAGATCACCAGAGGCAGTGGGTTGGAGAGCGGGTCGCGGCTGCCGAAAAGGCCGGCGGCGATGAGAATTGCAAAGCCGGCAAAGGATATCAGGCTGACGGTGATTCGGGAGGCGTCGCCAAAGGCGAAAAGCGGCAGGCGCCGGCGCCAGAAACGATCGAGCCAATCCGCCGGCAGCAGTGCCAGCACGAGGAAGCTGACGGCCACAGCGAAGGCGCCTCCGACCAGATAGTAGCCGGTCGGCAGGAGCAGGACGTGGCCACGGTCGGAGGCGTGGGCGAAGGCGGGGGTGGGGAGGAAGCTTAACAAAGCCATGAGGCATGGGGGCGCAACTCTCGCAGGAAGGCACTCTACGGCGCCCCCCTCTGTCCTGCCGGACATCTCCCCCTCAAGTGGGGAGATTGGCAGTTTCTCTGATCGGCGCCTCTTTCGCTGCGTGGGGGATTGGCGAAAGCCGAAGTGACAGCCAATCTCCCCACTTGAGGGGGAGATGTCCGGCAGGACAGAGGGGGGCGCCAAGGAACTCATGCTATCCAAGATAGCTATCTTATCGGCCCCACCACCCCTCACACCTTGACCAGTTGCTCCACGCGGTCCTTCTCGCCAAAGATCCTGATATAACGCTCGATCTCTTTCTCGTCACCCGTCGCCTTGGCCGGATTGTCGGAGAGCTTGACCGCCTGCCTGCCATTGGCTTCGGTGACCTTGCAGACCAGCGAGATGGCATCCAAGGCGTTGGTTTCGGTCGGCGCGCAGCCTTCGAAATCATTGGTCAAATTGGTGCCCCAGCCGAAGGACATGCGCACCTTGCCTTTGAAGTGGCGGTAGGTCTCCTCGATGGTTTCGACCTCAAGCCCATCGGAGAAGATCAGCAGTTTCTGCCGGGGATCCTTGCCCTTGTTGCGCCACCAGGACAGGATTTTTTCGCCGCCTTCGATCGGCGGCGCGCTGTCGGGGCGGAAGCCGGTCCAGTCGGCCACCCAGTCCGGCGCATCGCGCAGGAATGACGCGGTGCCGAAGGCGTCCGGCAGCACGATCAGCAGATTGCCGCCATAGTAGCGCTGCCAGTCCTGCAGAACCTTGTAGGGCGACTGTTTCAGCTCCTTTTCGGAATTGGCCAGCGCCGCGAACACCATCGGCAACTCATGCGCGTTGGTGCCGAGCGCTTCGAGGTCGTTGTCCATCGCCAGAAGCACGTTGGAGGTTCCGGTGAACGCCTCGCCAATGCCTTCCTTCAGCGCTTCGACGCACCAGCGCTGCCACAGGAAGGAATGCCGCCGGCGCGTGCCAAAGTCCGAGATGCGGATGCCTGGCAGCGCTTTCAGCCGCTCGGTCTTGGCCCACATCTTGGCCTTGGCGCGGGCATAGAGCACATCGAGCGCGAACGGCCCGAACGCCCGCATGGCCGCGCGAGATCGGAGCTCATTGATAATAGCCAGCGCCGGGATCTCCCACAGCGTGGCGTACATCCACGGTCCGCTGAAGGTCAGTTCGTACTGCCCGTCGCGCTTCGACAGCTCGTATTCGGGCAGCCGGAAGCCTTCCAGCCAGGCGAGGAATTCCGGTTCGAAGATCTGCTTGCGGCCGTAGAAATTGTTACCGCCGAGCCAGATCATCTCCTTCTTGGAGAAGCGCAGCGTGCGGGCATGGTCGAGCTGTTCGCGCAGTTCGCCTTCATCGATCTCGTCGGCCAGCCGCACAGAGGTGGTGCGGTTGATCAGCGAGAAAGTCGTGTCGACCTTGGGATACATGCCCCAGATCATCTGCAGCATCAAAAGCTTGTAGAAATCCGTGTCGAGCAAGCTGCGCACGATCGGATCGAGCTTCCAGGTGTGGTTATAGACCCGCCGCGCAATATCGGTCTTAGCCATGTTTCAACACCGCCTTTGCTGTCTGCAATCCACAACCGCGACAGGCCTCATAGCATCGAATTGGCCAAAACGCTGCCCGGTTTCCGGCTGGCCCGACAAAAAGAAAACCTTGCATGGACTGAGAGACCGCCGACGGCGCGCCGCACGCCGCAAGCCGGCGTCAGGTCCCGGTTTTGGCGCCGATGACCCTGAGCGCGGGACGCTTGCGGCGGCTGACGATGCGCCCCGCCACCGGTGCATCGGCGCGGCCGTCATCTCCGGCTTTCTCGGCAAACAGCCAGTCGATGAACACCTGCACGATTGGCGTCGCCTTCATTTCGTTGCGGCAGACGACATAGAAATCGTCGACAGCCGGCACCGACAGGCTGAACGGCGCGACCAGCATACCCCTGGCCAGCAGCGCGCTCGCCGTCACGGAGTCGCCCAACGCCACGCCATGGCCATGCACCGCCGCCTCGGTCGCCATGCGCGCATCGCCGAGGTGATGGCGGCGGCCCCGCTCCAGGTCCAGCGCATCGGCGGCTGCCAGCCAGGTGTGCCATTCGCGGCCGTCGTCGCCATGCAGGAAGACATGGTCGGCGAGATCCCTGACGCTGCGGATCGGGCGGTTGTTGATCAAGGTCGGGCTGACCACCGGAAACAGTTCGAGGCCCGACCATTTTCGCATCCAGCAATCGGTCCAGCTGCCGTCGCCATAATGCACGCAGACATCGATGTTCGGCGCCCGCAAATCCCTGGGGTCGTTCGAGGGAATAAGCGTCAGCCTTATGTCGGGATATTGCGCCATGAAACTGCCGAGCCGCGGTGTCATCCACAGCAACAGCAGCGCGGGCACGCAGGAGACTGAAAGTGTGCCGCTGCTCGCCGGCCTTGTCATGCGCTGGGTGGCGGCGGCGATGCTGTCGAAGGCGGTCGAGACCGCCGGCAAGAGTTCGGCGCCATGCGGTGTCAGTTTGACCCGCTGGCCGACCCGCTCGAACAGCTTGACGCCGAGCGACTGCTCGAGCGCCTTGATCTGGTGGCTGATGGCGCCATGCGTGACATTCAGCTCACTGGCCGCCTTGGTCAGCGAGCCATGCCGGGCCGTTGCTTCGAAGGCGCGCAGCGGATTGAGGGGCGGCAGGCGTTTGGGCATGAGCATCCATTGAAGCACGATCCCGAAAAATGGAGCCCGGTTTTCGGATGAGATCGTGCTCAGAGTTCATTGTGAGATTTTCTCACAGAAAACACCTTAACAATATCAATTGATTTTTCAATGCGGCTGCCGGACACTTGAGCCCGGAACAGCTTCAAGACGTGAAATCTGCAGGCAGCCAGCGGGACAGCGACCCGGCCGGATGACGGTCGCTTCGCCAGGCATCACCAACGGTCGCACTGCATCAGCCGGCAGGAGAGCGGATATGGGTTATAACAGCGGCAAACTCGACGCGTTGCGTCGCAAATATGGTGAAAGCCATGGCGGCGAGATGTTCGACCCGAAGTTCCGCAAGGTCGCCGACAAGATCTTTTCCAAGAGCGGTACACGGCTGGCGCCTTATTCCGGCATTCCGACCTTCCTCGCCGCCCCCTACCGCGAAATATCGGCCGACAATCCGGATTTCGGAGATTTGCAGGTGGCGATGATCGGCGTGCCGATGGATCTCGGCGTCACCAATCGGCCGGGCTCGCGCTTCGGGCCAAGGGCGCTGCGCGCCATCGAGCGCATCGGCCCCTACAATCACGTGCTGGAATGCGCGCCGACGCATGAACTTCGGGTCGCCGACATCGGCGATACGCCGTTCCGCAGCCGCTACCGGCTGGAAACCAGCCATGAGGATATCGAGCGCCGCACCAACCAGATCGTCGATGCCGGCGTCATCCCGCTTTCGATCGGCGGCGACCATTCGATCAGCCATCCGATCCTCAAGGCCGTCGGTAAGAAGGCGCCGGTCGGGCTGATCCACATCGACGCGCATTGCGACACCAGTGGCCTGTTCGACATGACCAAATTCCATCATGGCGGGCCGTTCCGCAACGCCGTGCTCGACGGCGTGCTCGATCCGACGCGCACGATCCAGATCGGCATCCGCGGTTCGGCCGAATATCTGTGGGAGTTCACCTACGAATCCGGCATGACCGTGGTCCATGCCGAGGAGGTGACCGGGCTCGGCATTCCCGCCATCATCGAGAAGGCGCGCAAGATTGTCGGCGACGGCCCGACCTATGTCTCCTTCGATATCGACAGTGTCGATCCGGCCTTCGCGCCCGGCACCGGCACGCCGGAAGTCGGCGGGCTGACGACGCGCGAAGTGCTCGAACTGCTGCGCGGCCTCAAGGGCCTCAATATTGTCGGCGGCGATGTCGTCGAAGTGGCGCCGCAATACGACGCCACCACCAACACCGCGCATGCCGCCGCACAGGTGCTGTTCGAGATATTGAGCCTGATGGTGTTCAGCCCGGCAATCACAGGCAAGGGCGCCTGACGTTTAGAAAAGCAAAGGCGGCTACCGCGCTGGAGCCGGTGGCCGACCCAAACAAACAAAGCTTCCAGAGGGGAATAAAAATGACGACCCGAAAGACATTTGCATCCATCGCCGCCATGCTGGTGCTCAGCACCACTGGTCTCTCATTCGCCACCCAGGCCGCCAGCGCCGATGCGCTGGCGGATATCACCAAGGCCGGCGCCATCAATGTCGGCGTCTTCGCCGATTTCCCGCCCTTCTCCTCGGCCAGCGCCGATATGAGCCTCAAGGGCTATGACATGGATGTCGCGCAATACATTGCCGACACGCTCAAGGTGAAGCTCAATCCCGTCGCCGTCACTGGCCAGAATCGCATCCCGTATTTGAACGACCATCGCGTCGATCTCTTGATGAGCGTCGGCTATTCGAAGGAACGCGAGCAGGTCATCGACTTCGCTGTCGCCTACGCGCCCTACTACATCGCCGTGATCGGTCCGGCGGCACTTTCGGTCAAAGGCAAGGAAGATCTCGCCGACAAGTCGATCGCCGTCAACCGCGGCACGCTGGAAGACACCTCGCTCACCGAGGCAGCCCCCGCGTCGGCCGACATCAAGCGCTTCGACAACTACAATTCAGTGATCCAGGCCTTTATCTCCGGCCAGACCCAGTTGATGGTCGTCGGCAACGACGTCGGCGCGCAGGTGCTGGCCAAGCAGGACGCGCTGAAGCCGGAGCAGAAGTTCCAGCTTCTGACCTCGCCTTCGCATATCGGTCTCAACAAGAACGAAGATAGCCTGAAGAAGGCGGTCAACGATGCCGTTGCCAAGATGCTGGCGGACGGCAAGCTCGACGAAAGCTCGAAAGCCTGGTTGAAGACGCCGCTCAATCCCGACAACCTCAAGGATTGAGTTTCCGTGGCCTTCGCCTGGCTCCCGGGTGCTCTGGGCGACATCGCGCGCGGCGCGGCCACGACGATCCTGTTGATCGCGGTGACCACGCTTGCCGGAACGTTCCTCAGCATCCTGGGTGCCGCGGGGCGCCGCAACGGCCCGGTGCTGCTCAAGCGGGCCATCGCCTGGTATGTCGAAATCATCCGCAACACGCCGTTCCTGGTGCAGCTGTTCTTCATCTTCTTCGGCCTGCCCAGCCTCGGCATCAGGCTCGATCCGGTGCTGGCCGCCATCCTGGCGATGACGCTCAACATGGCGGCCTACACGATCGAGATCGTTGGCGCCGGCCTTGACGCCGTGCCCGGCGGGCAAACTGAAGCAGCCCTGGCGCTGGGCTTGAGGCCACGCCAGGTGTTCATCAAGATCGTGCTGCCGCAGGCGCTCAAGGTGATCTTTCCGGCGCTGACCAGCCAGATCGTCATCATGATGCTGGAGTCCGCCGTCGTGTCGCAGATCGCGGTGCGCGAGCTGACCTACGAGGCCGACATGCTGCAGGCACGCACATTCCGCTCCTTCGAGACCTATCTGGTTGTGACCTTGGTTTATCTCTTGATGTCGATGGCCTTGCGCCGGCTGCTGGTCACAGGCGGACGCCGCGTGTTGGGGGCCGGCGTGTCATGATCGAATTCACCTTCTGGGACATCGTTCGCAACCTGCTGCTCGCCGCCCGCTGGACGGTGCTCCTGTCGCTGGCCGCCTTCATCGGCGGCGGCATCGTCGGCATGATCGTGTTGTTCTTCAGGATTGCCAAAAACAAATGGAGCCGGCACATAGCCTCCGGCTACATCGCCCTGTTCCAGGGAACGCCGCTCTTGATGCAGCTCTTCCTGATGTTCTTCGGCCTGCCGATGCTCGGCCTGCGCATCGAGCCGTGGACGGCGGCGGTGCTCGGCCTGACCTTCTTCGCCAGTGCCTATCTCGCCGAGATCTGGCGTTCCGGCGTCGCCGCGCTGCCATTGGGCCAATGGGATGCCGGCGCCAGCCTCGGCCTGCACTATCTGCAGGAACTGCGGCTGATCATCCTGCCGCAGGCCTTTTCGATCACCCGCGCGCCGACCGTCGGCTTCCTGGTACAGCTGATCAAATCGACCGCGCTCACCTCGATCATCGGCTTCGAGGAGCTGGTGCGAACCTCCAACGCCATCAACAACGCCACATTCGAACCGTTCAAGGTCTATGGACTGGTCGCGCTGATTTTCTTCGTCATGTGCTTCCCGCTGACGCAATACGCCCGCAAACTCGAAAAGCGGGCGCCGGCGCGCTGAGCCGCGAACGTGTTGTGTTGACCGGCATCGACGGCGACTACACTGAGTTATTTCGGTGCTGGCTTGGTCGGCTCTGAAGATCGGCGGCGGGCATCATCGCGCAGGCAGCACGCGAATGAAGGCGACACATAGGGAAGCCAGTCGGCAGCTCTAGCGCTTTACATCTGCAGCCGAGTGCCTAGTTTTAGAGTTTCGCACCGTGCACGTTCGTGCGTGGATGATCGAGAACGGGACCGTGAGCTCTGGCCGGCCCCCTCAAAAAAATCCGAAAGGATGACTGCTATGACACAAGCCAAGAATGGCGACACCGTGCGCATCAACTATACTGGACGCCTAGTCGACGGCACTCAATTCGATGCTTCCGGCAGCGAACCGCTGCAATTCACTCTGGGCGAAGGACAACTGATCCCTGGCCTTGAAACCCAGGTCGAGGGCATGGAGGTGGGCGCGAAAAGCACCGTCACCGTTCCCGCAGACGCCGCCTATGGGCCCCACCGCCCTGAAGCGGTCGTGACCATCGACCGCGCCAAAGTGCCAGACAACATCAACGTTGATGTCGGCACTCAATTGCAGGTTAGAACCCGCGACGGGCGCCCCATGCCGGTAACAGTCGTCGGTGTGAACGAGGCCAGCGTCAAGCTCGACGGCAATCATCCGTTGGCCGGAAAGGACCTGGTGTTCGATGTTGAACTGGTCGAGATCGTTCAGGCGGCGTAGTCAACGGGATGAATCACGGCTGAAGCTCCTGGCACCAGACAGACGTCTCGTGGGCCGATCTGAAGGCGCCGTGTAATGAGCCACAAGGTTGGAATATGACGGCCGCCGGGCACCGGCGGCCGTTTGGTTCAATGCCCGAACACCAATGGCAGCGCCAGGCGATCCCGGCGCATCCAGCGCGCCAGCAGCAGCGCCGCCACCACGGCCAGCCCCGACGACAGGCCGATCCAGATGCCGACGCCATGCAGGCCGAAATGGAAGGCGAGCAGCACGCCGAGCGGCAGGCCGACACCCCAATAGCCGATCGCGGCGTAGATCATCGGCACCTTGGTGTCGTGCAGGCCGCGCAGCATGCCGGCGGCAACCGCCTGCGCGCCGTCGAACACCTGAAACAGCGCCGCGAAGGCCAGGAACGACACGGCAAGTGCGATCACCCTGGCATTGGCCGGATTGCTCAGGTCGATGAAGGCGCTGATCAGCGGATGCGGCCACAGGATCATCACCAGCCCCATCAGGGCCATGAACGAGACGCCGATGACAAAGGCGGTCCAGCCGGCGCGGGAAACGCCCTCCGGATTGCCGGCGCCGTGCGCAAGCCCGACGCGCACCGTCACCGCCTGGTTGAGGCCGAGCGGCACCATGAAGCTGATCGAGGCGATCTGGATGGCGATCGCGTGCGCGGCCAGCGAATCCGCATCGATCAGGCCCATCAGCAGCGCCGCCGCATTGAAGATCGTCACCTCGAAGGCGAGGATGCCGGCAATCGGCAGGCCGAGCCGCAACAGGCCCTTGAAGCGCGGCCAGTCGGCGCGCCAGAAACGGCCGAAGAGACGGTAGCGCCGGAACTTTTTCTCCAACATCACCACGACGGCCATGCCGACGAACATCAGCGTTGAGGACAGCGAGGTGGCAAGGCCCGAGCCGGCAATGCCCATCGACGGGATGCCAAGGTTGCCGAACATGAACACCCAGTTGAAGAAGGCGTTGCAGGCGACGGCGACGAAGACGATGACCAGCGCCCAGCCCGGCCGTTCCAATGCCGAGATGAATGAGCGCAGCACGATGTAGCCGTAAAAGGGCAGCACCGCCCATTCGAGCCAGCGCAGATAGATGCCGGCTTGGTGGGCGAGCACCGGGTCCTGGCCCATGGCCAGCAGGATGGCTTCGCCGTGCCACAGCACGAGCCAGATCGGGATCGAGATCAGGATCGCCAGCCACAAGCCCTGGCGCACGGTGCGGCGCAGGTCGCGCACCGAATAGCGGCGGCGGCCAAGCTCGGTCGCGATCATCGGCGACGTCGCCAGCATCAGGCCGAGCCCGAAGATCAGCGGCATGAAATAGAGGTTGGCGCCAAGCGCGCCGCTGGCCAGCGTATCCGGCCCGAGGCGACCCATCATCATGACGTCGGTGGCCGTCATCGCGGTCTGGCCGAGATTGGTCAGCACCATCGGCCAGGCGAGCGCCAGCGTCGCCCTGATTTCCTGACGCCAAAGATTTTCCGGCGCGCGAGCGCCGGCTTCGATCGCAGACATTTTCCTGCTCTTTCCAGTTGCGGCACGTCGGCAAAGAGCCGGAAGCCGCATTTCAAACGGCAAAACCTTCGGTTTCGCGGCGTTTGCGCCAGCTTTTGGACGAAACGCGACATGAAGGCAAGAGAGGAGGGGTGGGAACAGATTGAGCCAAGGATAGGCTCGCTTCGCTTTACCGGATCGCGTCCAGCATCTGCCGCTGCCGGTGCATCTCGAGGAAAACCTTGTAATCGCGGTCGAAACGCCCTGATGATCTCGGGTTCGACGCGCGCGTCCTGCCGCCCTGCTGCATGGCGAGACAGGCCGCAGTGAGGTCGGGAAACAGCCCGGCCGCGGTTGCCGCGACCATGCCGGTGCCGAGCAGCACCGCCTCGTCGGCCAGTGGCTCGATCACCGTGCAGCCGGTGGCGTCGGCATAGAGCTCCATCAGCAGCGGGTTCTTGGTGTGGCCGCCGGTGACATGCAGCGTATCGATCAGGTAGCCATTCTCGTTCAGCGCCTCCAGCACGTGGCGCACGCCGAGCGCGATGCCGACGGCGGTGCGCCAGTAGAGCTTGCACAGGCTGTCGAAGGAGGAGTCCAGCGTCAGCCCGCTGACGACGCCGACGGCATGCGGATCGGCGAGCGGCGACCGGTTGCCGTGGAAATCGGGCAGCACATGCAGCCTGGCGGCAAGGTTTTCACCCTCGGTGACGCGCAGCTCGGCGACGCGCCTGGCGATTTTTGCATGCATGGCGGCATCCGGCTCGCCGCCGGCTCCGTGCCAGCGAATAATGTGATCGAGCAGGGCGCCGGTTGCCGACTGGCCGCCTTCCGACAGCCACAGCTTCGGCAAGGCTGCGCCGTAATAGGGGCCCCAGACGCCGGCGAAGGGTTGCGGATCGGGCGACATCGCCATGACGCAGCTCGACGTGCCGGCAATCAGCGCCAGGTGGCGGCCGATGTCCTGTTCGTCGCCGGCAAAGCCGCCGAGCACGCCAAGTGCGCCGGCATAGGCATCGATGACGCCAGCGCCGACCCGGCACTTTTCGCTCAGGCCAAGCTCTGCCGCCGCTTGCGCCGTCAGCTGACCAATATCGCTGCCGACCGGGCTGGCCCTTTCGGGCAAATTGCCGTGCTCGAAAAGATCGTCGAGGCCGACGAGCTCGAAAAAATCGCGGCGCCAGCCGGTCTCCTCATGCGCCAGATAGGTCCATTTGGCGGTCAGCGTGCATTGTGAACGGGCCACCGATCCTGTCGCTTGCCAGGTCAGGAAATCGGTGAGATCGAATAAATAGCCGGCTTCATTCCAGGTCCTGGGCAGGTTCCGCTTCAGCCACATCAGCTTCGGCGTCTCCATTTCCGGTGACATGACGCCGCCGACATAGTCGAGCACGGCATGGCCGCTTGCCGTGCATTCGTCGGCCTCGGCAATGGCGCGGTGGTCGAGCCAGACGATAGTGTCCCAGCGCCTGTCTCCGGTGGTCGAGACGCTGAGCTGGCCGCCTTGCCGATCCCGCACCACCAGCGAACAGGTGGCGTCGAAGGAAATGCCGACGACATCCTCTGCGGCGACGCCGGCCTTTTCACGGGCAGTGCGCACGGCGGCGCAGACCGCCGACCAGATATCGCGCGAATCATGCTCGGCGTGATCGGGCTTCGGCCGGTTCATGACGATCGGCCGTTCGGCGCGGCCGAGCAAGGTGCCACTGGTGTCGAGAATGCCCGCGCGAGCGCTCCCGGTGCCGACATCGACCGCGCAAACGAACTGTTTCGTCAAGATGCTCTAACTCTCGCTCCCAGGCCTGCAATCAGATCGGGCAATTGCAGCATGTCAGCGAATATAAAGTCCGGTTCACTCGACGCAAGCCGCGCTTTCAATGAGGGGTTGCCGGCATGCGAGCCGCCGGTGAAGGCAAACACGCGCATGCCCGCCGCCCGCGCAGCGGCGATGCCGGCCGGGCTGTCCTCGACGACGAGGCATTCGCGCGGATGGGCCCGCATGCTGGCGGCGGCATGCAGGAACAGGTCGGGCGCGGGCTTGCCGCTCGGCACCATGACGGCGCTGAACAGATGCGGCTCCATCAGCCCGAGCAATCCGGTGACGTCGAGCGCGTAGCGGATGCGGTCGAGCGTGCCCGAGGACGCGACGCAGAACGGCAGCCCAAGCCTGGGCAGCATCTCCTTGACGCCGGCGATCGGCTTCAGTTCCTCGCGGAACTTGCGCATCAATTCGACGCGCATCTCGGTGAGGTGGCTGTCGGTGACATCAAGTCCGAAGTCGCGGCCGAGGATCTCGCGCACGCTTTTCATGCTTTTGCCGAGGAAGTGCTCGTAGGCGGCGTCCTCGCTGACGCTGCCGCCGGCCAGCCTGATCATGCCGAGCAGCGCTGAGACGGAGAGTGCCTCGCTGTCGACCAGCACGCCATCGCAGTCGAAGATGACCAGTTCAGGCGTCATGGCAGCGAATGGTTCTCAGAACTCGCCGGCGAGGTAGCGCGTCAGCGTCGCACGCGTGCCATTCGCCCACAGCACGTTGAGCGCATGGGCGAAGGCCTCGACAAATGCGGTCGCGCGGCCGACATCGCCATAGATGTCCTCCATCGCAAGCCAGGCGGCCGGCGCGTCCTTTGCCGCTTTTGCCGTCGTCTGCAACCGGTCCCAGCTCGGGTCGTTGGGCTCGATGACGGCGCCGCTGTCCGTCGTGCCGAAGCAGTAGCGGCACCACAGCGCCGATTCCAGCGCCAGGCCGGCGACGCTTTTCCCGGCTTTCAGGCGGTCGGCGATGGTCGGGATGATGAATTTCGGCTGGCGGTTGGAGCCGTCGAGGCAGAGCCGGCGCACCGTGTCGCCGATCTTGGGATTGGAAAAGCGGCTCTCGATGAGCTGGTAATAGTCTTCCAGAACCGTGTCCGGCACCGGCGGGACGGTCGGGATGATCTCCTCTCGTTCGAGCTTGGCCAGAAAACCGCTCACCAGCGGCTCCTGCATCGCCTCATGGACGAAATGGATGTCCATCAGGCCGGCCGGATAGGCGATGGTCGCGTGACCGCCATTGAGGATGCGGATCTTCATCAATTCGTATGGCGCGACGTCCTTGACGAACTGCACCCCGACCTTTTCCAGCGGCGGACGGCCATCGGTGAAATGGTCCTCCAGCACCCATTGCCGGAACGGCTCGCAGAACACCGGCCAGTTGTCCTCCAGCCCGAAATTCTTGGCCAGGATGCCGCGTTCGCGGTCTGATGTGGCCGGCGTGATGCGATCGACCATGCCGTTCGGAAAGGCGACACGCTCGCTGACCCAGTTCGCCAGACCCTCGTCGATCAGGCGGGCCAGACCGATGACGCCGTCCGAGGTGACGTGGCCATTGTGAGGAATGTTGTCGCAGGACATCACCGTGAACGGCACCGTGCCCTCGTCGCGGCGGCGTACCAGTGCAGCAAGGATGATACCGAACACCGTCTTCGGCGTAGCACCGGCTTGCGCGTCCGCGACGATGTCGGGATGGGTCGGGTTGAAGACACCGGAGGCCGGGTCGATGAAATAGCCGCCTTCGGTGATGGTCAGCGAAACGATCTTGATGGCCGGGTCGGCAAGCCGTTCGATGATGCCGGCCGCATCGCCCGGCATCAGGAAGTCGATCATGGCGCCGGTCACGCGGGCGCTCATATGGCCAGAGTCCTGCTCGACCACCGTGGTCAGCCAGTCCTGCTCTTCCAGCTTGGCACGGCCGATCTTCTCGCCCTCGAACACGCCGGCGCCGACCAGCGCCCAGTCATGTCCGATGCCTGCATTGAAGAGGTCGTCGAGATAGACAGCCTGGTGCGAGCGGTGGAAATTGCCGACTCCGAAATGCACGATGCCGGCCTTGAGCGTCGAGCGGTCATACTTCGGACCGGCGACCCCAGCGGGCAGCTTGGAGAGGTTTGAGGACGAGAGTTTTACGGTCATCTGTTTACCCTTTGGCCGGGCTTCGGCCTTCGTTACTCCCTCCCCCGTTTTCACGTGGAGAGGATAAGCGGCGGCACGTCTTCCAAGGTCGATGAGCCCGCTGATGTCGGCCTCTGCTCCCCGCGGAGGTACGAGGAGCAGAGGCCGTCCCCCGCCTCAACTCATCCACTGGCCGCCATCGACATTGTAGGTCTGGGCGACGATGTATTCGGCGTCGGCGCTGGCGAGAAAGACCGCCATGCCGGTGAGGTCCTGTGCCGTGCCCATGCGGCCATACGGCACCGCCTCGCCGACCAGTTTCTTCTTCTCGCCCTTCGGCCGGTTTTCATACTTGGCGAACAGCGAATCGACGTGATCCCAGTGCTCGCCATCGACGACGCCAGGGGCAATCGCGTTGACGTTGATGCCGTGCTTGATCAGGTCGAGCCCCGCCGATTGGGTCAGCGAAATGACGGCGGCCTTGGTGGCGCAATAGACGCCGACCAGCGCCTCGCCGCGCCGCCCGGCCTGGCTCGCCATGTTGATGATCCTGCCGCCCTTGCCGCGTGCGATCATCGAGCGGGCGGCGGCCTGCAGCATGAACAGCGTGCCGGCAACGTTGACCGAAAACAGTTTGTCGTAGCTTGCCTTGGTGATCTCGACGATCGGGGCCAGATCGAACAAAGCGGCGTTGTTGATCAGGATATCGAGGCCACCGGTCTTCGCCTCGACGGTTTTCACCGCCTGCTCGATGGAGGCGAGGTCGGTCACGTCGAGCTTGACCGCATAGGCCTTGCCGCCGATCTCGGCGGCTGTCTTCTGTGCAGCCTCGAGATTGATGTCGGCAATGGCGACAGTGGCGCCTTCGCCGGCATAGGCTTCGGCGAAGGCCCTGCCGATGCCACGGGCCGAACCCGTGATCAGCGCGGATTTGCCAGCCAGTCGCATGCTTATATTGCCTTTCCGTCGGCGCCGAAGCGATGCAGCTTGGCCTTGTCGGGCGTCAGATAGATGGTGTCGCCGTGATGCACGGCCAGTTCGCCGTCGGCACGCACCGTCAGCGGACCGACGCCATCAGCCTGGACGTGCAGGAACGTGTCGGAACCGAGATGTTCGGCAACGCCGACGGTGGCTTTCCAGTCGCCCTCCGTGGTCGAGATTTCCATATGCTCGGGGCGGATGCCGATGGTCTTGGCGCTGTATTTGGCCGCCGGCGCGCCTTCGATCAGGTTCATCTTCGGCGAGCCGATGAATCCGGCGACGAACAGGTTCTTCGGCGTCTTGTAGAGTTCCATCGGCGAGCCGACCTGTTCGATGTTGCCGGCGTTCAGCACGACGATCTTGTCGGCCATGGTCATGGCTTCGACCTGATCGTGGGTGACGTAGATCATCGTCGTCTTGAGCTGATGGTGCAGTTCGCTGATCTCCAGCCGCATCGTGCCGCGAAGTGCTGCGTCGAGGTTGGACAGCGGTTCATCGAACAGGAAGGCGGTCGGCTGACGCACAATGGCACGGCCGATGGCGACGCGCTGGCGCTGGCCGCCGGAAAGCTGGCCAGGCCGGCGTTCGAGATAGTTGGTGAGGTTGAGCACGCGCGCCGCATCTCCCACCTTCTTGTCGATGGTCGCCTTGTCCTCGCCGGCCATCTTCAGCGGGAAGCCGATGTTCTTGGCCACCGTCATGTGCGGATAGAGCGCGTAGGATTGGAACACCATGGCGAGCTTGCGCTTGGCCGGTGCCTCGCCGGTGACGTCGCGGCCGTCGATGTTGATTGAGCCGCCGCTGGTGTCTTCCAGGCCGGCGATCAGCCGCAGCAATGTCGACTTGCCGCAACCCGACGGGCCGACGAAGACGACGAACTCGCCATTCTCGATCACCAGGTCGAGGCCGGGGATGATGGACGTCGATCCGAAGGATTTGGAGACGTTCTTGAGCGTGATGTTTCCCATGGTTTCCTCCCCGAGGGGTTATTGTCCGGCGTCTGTTGCTTGCGGCGGTCTTACTTCACGGCGCCAAATGTCAGGCCGCGCACCAGCTGCTTCTGGCTGAACCAGCCCATGATCAGGATCGGTGCGATGGCCAGTGTCGAGGCCGCCGAAAGCTTGGCCCAGAACAGGCCTTGTGGGCTCGAGAACGAGCTGATGAAGGCGGTCAAGGGTGCTGCTTCCGTGGTCGTCAGCCGGATCGTCCAGAACGCCTCGTTCCAGGCCAGAATGATGTTGAGCAGCATGGTCGAGGCGATGCCCGGCACCGCCATCGGCGTGAGCACATAGATGATCTCGTTCCACAGCGACGCGCCGTCCATGCGCGCCGCTTCCAGGATCTCGCCCGGTATTTCGCGGAAGTAGGTGTAGAGCATCCACACCACGATCGGCAGGTTGATCAGCATCAGCATGACCATCAGGCCGATGCGGCTGTCGAGCAGTCCTGTGTCGCGGAAGATCAGGTAGATCGGGAACAGCACGGCAACCGCGGGCATCATCTTGGTGGACAGCATCCACATCAGGATGTCCTTGGTTCGCTTGGTCGGCGAGAAGGCCATCGACCATGCGGCCGGTATGGCGACCAGCAAGGCCAGGATGGTCGAGCCGACCGAGAGCAGCACCGAGTTGAAGAAGAACTTGAAGTAGCCGCTCTGCGCCTGAACCTCGGAATAACTCTCGAACGTCCCCGACGGGATGATGCTGAAACCCTGGATGGCTTCCTGCTCCGACTTGAACGAGGTGATGATCGTATAGAGGATCGGGAAGAAGATCAGCAGGGCGACGATCCAGGCGGCAATTGTCGCGATCGTCTTGTGCTGGGTGGTGACTGAGCGTGCCATCGTATCCTCCCTTACTTGTCCAGGTTCTTGCCGACGGCGCGCATGGCGAAGAAGGCAACGATGTTGGCGAGAATGACGGCGATCACACCGCCGGCGGACGCCTGGCCGATTTTGAACTCCAGCAACGCCTTCTGGTAGACGAGGAAGGGCAGGTTGGTGGAGGCGTATCCCGGGCCGCCATTGGTGGTGACGAGGATCTCGGCATAGACGGAGAGGAGGAAGATCGTCTGGATCAGGATGACGACCGTGATGGCGCGCGACATGTGCGGCAGCGTCAGATAGATGAAGCGGCTGATGAAGCCGGCGCCGTCCATCTCGGCGGCTTCCTTCTGCTCACCGTCGAGCGATTGCAGCGCGGTCAAGAGGATCAGGGTCGCGAAGGGCAGCCATTGCCAGGCGACGATGATGATGATCGCCGTCATCGGATGCTGCCCGAACCAGTCGATCGGCTGGGCCCCGAAGAAGCGCGCGATATCGGCGAACACCCCGTATTGCGGGTGCATGATCATGTTCTTCCAGACCAATGCGGCCACCGGCGGCATGACGAAGAACGGCGAGATGACGAGGATGCGCACGATCCCCTGGCCCCACATCGGCTGATCGATCAGCAGCGCCAGCAGGATGCCGCCGATCACCGTGATCAGAAGCACGCTGACCACCAAAGTGAGCGTGTTGAGGATCGATTGCAGGAAGGCCGGGTTCGAATAGAACAGCGCGTAGTTCGAGAAGCCGACGAAGCCGTCGCGGATCGGATTGAGCGGATTGTACTGCTGGAAGGAGAACCAGATGGTGATGACCAGCGGCACGATCATCCAGACGAACAGCAGCACCACGGATGGCGCCATCATGAAACGGGCAAGCGAACGGGTCTGCTGAGTAGCCATGACGGTCACCCTTCACTGGTCAGACTGAATTTTCAAAAGGCGTTAAAGGCGGCCGCCCGAACTGGGAACTCGGGCGGCCGTTGCCGGTCAAGGAGGCGACCGGCATTCGGCACCGGGAGGAGCCTACTTGATGTATCCGCCTTCGGTCATTGCCGCAGTGGCAGCATCCTGGGCCTGCTTCAAGGCATCGTCGACGCTCGACTGGCCGGCAAGAGCCGCCGAGAAGAGCTGGCCGACGGTGGTGCCAAGCCCCTGGAATTCAGGGATGGCGACGAACTGGACGCCGACATAGGGCACCGGCTTGACGGTCGGATGCGTCGGGTCGGCGGCGTTGATGGAGTCGAGCGTCATCTTGGCGAACGGAGCTGCCTTCTGGTACTCGGCATTGGCGTAGAGCGAGGAGCGCGTGCCCGGAGGAACGTTGGCCCAGCCTTCCTTCGAAGCGACCAGTTCGGCATAGTGCTTGCTGGTCGCCCAGGAGACGAACTTCTGGGCGGCATCAGCCTTCTGCGTGCCGGCGGGGATGGCCAGCGACCAGGCCCACAGCCAGTTGCCGCGCTTGCCCAGGCCGTTGTCAGGCGCCAGGGCATAGCCGACCTTATCGGCGACCTGGGATGCCTTCGGGTCGGAGACGAACGACGCGGCGACGGTGGCATCGATCCACATGCCGCACTTGCCCTGCTGGAACAGCGCCAGGTTTTCGTTGAAGCCGTTGGAGGAGGCGCCCTCGGGGCCGTCGGCCTTCATCAGGTCGACATAGAACTGCAGCGTGTTCTTCCATTCGGGCTGGTCGAACTGGGGCTTCCAGTTCTCGTCGAACCAGCGTGCGCCGAAGGAGTTCGACATGGCGGTCAGGAAGGCCATGTTCTCGCCCCAGCCGGCCTTGCCGCGCAGGCACACACCGTTCACGCCGTTGGCGCGGTCGGTCATCTTGTCGGCGGCCTGCTTGATGAAGTCCCAGGTCGGCGCGTCGGGCATCTTCAGCCCGGCCTTGTCCATCAGGTCCTTGCGGTACATGACGAAGGAGCTTTCGCCGTAGAAGGGCGCGGCATAGAGCTTGCCGTCGACCGAAAGGCCGCCGGCGATGGCCGGGATGATATCCTTGGCGTCATAGTCGTCGCCGAGCTTGTCGAGCGGCAGCAGCCAGCTCTGCTTGGCCCAGATCGGAACTTCATAGGTGCCGATGGTCATCACGTCATATTGTCCACCCTTGGTGGCGATGTCGGTGGTGACGCGCTCGCGCAGCACGTTCTCTTCAAGCGTGACCCAGTTGAGCTGGATGTCGGGGTTCGCCTTGGTGAAGTCTTCGGTCAGCTTTTGCATGCGGACCATATCGCCATTGTTGACGGTGGCGATGGTGATGGATTCGGCGTGTGCGGCGAACGCAAATGCGCTGGCCGACAACAAGCCCAGGGTGAGCGTGCGAAGTTTCATCAAATTCCTCCCTTGAACCAAGATGAGCATTTGCCTTGGCTTTGGGCAATTACTCACTTGGCGTTAATTATGTCAAGCCGGATTCGATGCTGCAGCGCAGCACTCGGCGAGGCCGGCGGACATTGGATGGATGGAAATTGCGAAGACAAGCCGCGCCCGCGCCGGACATCAGGCGGCCGGACAGAAAGGCTTGTGGTTTTGAATGCGGCTGCCGGAGGGCTTGCCTGTCAGCAGGCGATCTCGGCCAGCAGCCAGTCGCGGAAGGCGCGGATCTTCGGCACGTTGCGGCGCGCCTGGGGATAGACCAGCCAGTAGGCGTGACCGTCGTCGCCGACCAGGTCGAAGGGCTGGATCAGGCGGCCATGGGCGAGTTCCGCCTTGAACAGGGCCCTGGTCAGGATCGCGACGCCATGGCCGGCGATCGCCGCATTGGCCTCATAAGCCTGCGCGCCCATGCTGCTGCCTGGCCGCTTTGCAAGGTCGTGCGAGTCCACGCCGGCAGCCGAAAACCACTCCGTCCACCAGATGTCGCCGGGATCGAGGATCGGCAGCCGCAAGAGGTCGGCCGGTTCCTTGACGCCGCCGATGCTTGCCGCGAGCTTGGGGCTCAGCATCGGCGTGAAATCGGCATCGAACAGCTTGTGCGCTTCCAGGCCCGGCCATTTGCCGGCGCCGGAGCGGATGGCGATATCGGCTTCCTCGCGGGCAAAGTCCGTCAGGCGGCTCGACGTCTCAAGCCGAACGGCAAGCGCCGGATGAGCGATCTGAAACGAGCCTAGCCGGTGTGCCAGCCAGTTCGAGGCAAAGGTCAGCACCGTGGTGACGCACAGCAACCCGTCGGCGCCGCCACGCGCCGCGGCATAGGCCTGGCCAAGAATGGCAAAGGCCTCGCCGACAGCCGGCGCCAGGCGCTGCCCGGCTTCGGTCAATACGATCTGGCGTGGCCGGCGCAGGAACAGCGGCGCGCCGATACGCTCTTCCAGCACCTTGATCTGATAGCTGACCGCCGCTTGCGTCATGGCGAGTTCGCCGGCGGCTTTGGTGAAGGAAAGATGCCGCGCCACCGCGTCGAACACCCTGATCGCCTGCAGCGGCGGGAGTTGCGAAACCTGTCGCGAGCCGAGGTCCGGCATAAAGCCTCCTTATGGGTCATAACAGACGTTCTATTGGCAAAGGCGGCCGGCAAGACCGACATTCCTGATCAACCCGTCATTCGGGTTCAGGATAGCGAAGGTTGACGATCATGACCATGGCGCAGCAAAAATGCACTCCCGCTCCGGATCACCGCTGGATTTCGTGGCTTGCGGACGGATTTGGCTGGTTCGCGATAAAAAAGAAGACACATCTCGACATCAGGGACCTGTCGCCGCATCTGCTGCGCGACCTCGGTTTCCTTGATGGCAATGATCCTTTCGGGCGAGGCAAATAGCCGGCTGACTTTTTATCCAAATAGGCAGTGACGCCGCTATGACCCGCAAGCGGGATCAGATGCTGGCCAGCAGCGCGGCGGCGGTCCGTTCATCGGTGATGAGGCCGTTGATCAGCCGCCGGTTGACCGCCGCCAGGATGCCCGGCAGCTTTCGTTCGCCCATGGCCAATGCGATGACCAGCGATTTTTCGCGCGACGGCAGCGAAGCCGACGACACCCGGTCGTTGGTGATACCCTCGATCATGCGGCCTTCGCGATCGAACACCCAGCCGACGATTTCGGCAATTCCGCCGGCCTTCTGCAGGGCTTTCAACTCGCTTTCCGAGATGAAGCCGTCCTCGTAGAGCGGCGCCTTCGGGCCGAGGTCACCAATGCCGATGAAGGTGACGTCGGCTTCCGCCGCCAGCGCCAGCGTCGGCTGGATCATCGGCTGCTTGAGCAGCATCTCGCGTTCCTCCGGCGAAGAGGCGATGACCGGCAGTGGCATCGGGAAGGAGCGCGCCTTGACCCTGTCGGCCATGGTGAAGATGACGTTGTAGAAGGCGGCCGAGCCGTCCGGCGAGATGTTACCCGTCAACGACACCACCTTGTGCTGTGGGCATTCCATCGGCGGCAGCTGCTCGATCGCCGCTTTCAACGTGCGCCCTGTGCCGATCGCCATGACGATCGGGGTCGGCGAGCGCAGCCGCCGCTCGATCTCGGCGGCAGCCGCCTCGGCGATGCCGATCGTGGTGGAGGACGAATTGGGATCGCTTGGCACCACCTCGACCAGATCCAGCGCGAAGCGCGATCTCAGCCGTGCCGCCAGATCGAGGCAATTGGCGATCGGATGGTCGACGCGAACCTTGATCAAGCCCTCCGACACCGCCAGCGACACCAGCCGCTGCGCCGTCTGCCGCGAGATGCCGAGCGTGGCGGCGATCTGGTCCTGCGTGTTGCCGGCAACATAATAAAGCCAGCCGGCACGCGCCGCGTCGTCCAGCCTATTGTTGCTGCCATCCTGCCGGGTATTCAAAGTCCTGCCTCCCGAAACCGCTGGTCATAAGAGCGGTTCGTTCCTACTCTTGCAGGGAACGGCTTGCTGCGCAATTGTCAATCTCCAGGGCAATTGCTTGCCGCCCACCGGCGCAGGCGGGGCCAAATTTCCTTCTTCCACTATATCTGCGTCGGGAAAGAAGCGCGGTTGCCCTGCCGACCGGCGGCATGTTCTTCGGCCCCGAAGGTTTATCTCCCGGCGCAAACGCTTTAATGGATCGCAAAAAGGAGCGCTGCATGACACCGAAAGCGGTTTTCTGGGATATGGACGGCACGCTGGTCGACAGCGAACCGTTGCACGAGGCCGCCCTGATGGCCGCGATGCGCAATGTCGGCCTCGTGCCGCCTGATGATCTGCATGAGCGGGTTCTCGGCGTCGCCGCCTGGCCGGTCTACCAGATGATGCGCGACGAGTTCGGCCTGGATCTGCCTTTCGACGACTGGATCGTGCGCAAATACGAGCACTATCTGCCGCTGGTCGAGACCTTGAAGCCGCGCCCCGGCGCGATCGAGATCTTCAACGAGCTGCGGGCAATGGGAGTGGCGCAAGCCGTCGTCTCGAATTCGGACCGGATGATCGTCGACGCCAATCTGAGCATGGTCGGCCTCATTTATCCCGGCATGAAGACGATCAGCCGCAACGACGTGCGTGAAGGCAAGCCGCATGCCGAGCCTTTCCTGCGCGCCGCGTATCTGGCCGACGTTGACCCAGCGCATGCAGTGGCGATCGACGACAGCTGGCCGGGCGCCATGGCAGGGCTCGCGGCGGGCATGAAGACGATCTTCTGGCCGGAGAAGCCGATGGGCGGACCGCCCGGCGCTGCCGTCATCAACAGCGCCGAGGAATTGCGGAGAGAACTCGGGCTTTAGCCTTCAGTTCCGGTAGACCGGTTCCTGCTCGTCGAGGATCGCCTTCAGCTCGCTGAGATGGCGTTCGGCCTGGCCGGGATAGTCGTCCATCTCGCTTGCCGCCTTCTCGGCGATCGCGTCGGAGAGCGTGCGCAGCGGCCGGCCGGTCCACAGCGCCTTGATGTAGGTCTCGGCGGCGCGCTCGAAATAGAACATGCGGTTGAACGCATCGGCGACGGTATCGCCGATGACGAGCACGCCGTGGTTGCCCATCACCATCACTTTGACCTTGGGATCGACGAGAAGCTGCGAGCAGCGCTCGCCCTCTTCCTCGAAGGCCAGTCCGCCATAATGCGCGTCGACGACATGACGATTGAAGAACATCGCCGAATTCTGGTCGATCGGCGGCAGGCGGGAGTCGGCGAGCGAGGCCAGCACCGTGGCGTGGATCGAGTGCACATGCATGACGCAGCGCGCATGGCGCACATTGCGATGGATGGCGCCGTGCAGCCCCCATGCCGTCGGGTCGGGCGCGTTGGGGCCGGAGAGCGTATCCGGGTCGTTGGCATCGATCATCAAAAGGTCGCTCGCCTTGATGCGCGAGAAATGCACCTGGTTGGGGTTCATCAGGAACTGCGTGCCGTCGTCGTTGACAGCCAGCGAGAAATGATTGGCCACCGCCTCGTGCATGTTGAGCCGGGCCGTCCAGCGAAAGGCACAGGCGAGATCGACACGTTCCTCATAGAAGGGCAGGTTGGTCAGCGGTTCCTTCTGCAGGCGGGCGATGCTCATCGAAAATCCTCCGGTTTTGCCAAGAATGCCGCGACCAGCCCATGCCCGCAACCGGTTTTGGTTGGTGCAGGAACGGCTATCTCACGCTGCTGTGCTGGCAGCAGCAGCGCCGGCCCGCAATCCGCCATGCTCGACGATGAAATCGATGACCGCCTGCAGCCCCTTGCCGCGCGACAGGTCGGTGAAGCCGAACGGCCGCTTGCCGCGCATGCGGCCGGCGTCGCTCTCCATGACATCGAGGTTGACGTTCACGTAAGGCGCCAGATCGCTCTTGTTGATCACCAGGAAATCGGAGCGGGTGATCGCCGGTCCGCCCTTGCGCGGGATTTCTTCGCCCTGGCAGACCGAGATGACATAGAGCGTCAGGTCGGCGAGATCCGGCGAGAAGGTAGCCGCGAGATTGTCACCGCCGGATTCGATGAAGACGATATCGAGATCCGGAAACTTCCGGTTCATCTCGGCGATGGCCTGCAGATTGATCGAGGCATCCTCGCGGATCGCGGTATGGGGGCAGCCGCCGGTCTCGACGCCCATGATGCGATCCTCGGGCAGCGCCTGGAGCCTTGCCAGCATCATGGCGTCTTCCTTGGTGTAGATGTCGTTGGTGACGACGGCGATCGAGAATTCGTCGCGCAGCGCCTTGCACAGCTTTTCGGTCAGCGTCGTCTTGCCCGAACCGACCGGGCCGCCGATGCCGACGCGCAGCGGGCCATTTGTCTGTGTCATGCGGGAAACTCCGTGATGGCGAGGATGGCAAAGCCGAGCCCGATCAGCAGGCACAACGGCGAATAATAACGGACATCGAGCCGCGCGAAAGGCTGTTCCGGTGTCAGGCGCCGCCACCACGGCGTGAAGCCAGCAATGCCGCGTCCAAGGAAGACCAGCCCGATGAGCAGCGACGTGGCGGCGAGGCCTTCCCTGGGAAAAGGCGAGGCAAAGACGCCTTCAAGTGCCAGCGGCCACAGCGTCGCCAGGCACAGGCAAGCGGCAACGGCGAAACTGGCGAACGGCGTCGGCATCTCGTCGACGCCGCGAAAGCCGACCACGGCGTGGGCGCAGGAGGCCGCATCCTTGCCTGGCCAGATGCCGCCAATGCCCCAATAGACATGCAGGGCGGTAATCAGCAGCAGAACGGTCGAAAGCGCGAAGGCGAGAAGGATCATGAACGGAACAATCGCGAATACTGGGCTTCGTGCTTCATCGCCATGACGTCGGAGACGAAGGCGCAGCCGCCAAGATCGTCCAACGTCGAGCGCGCGGCGCGGGCTGCGGTCGCAACAGCCAGCGGTTCGAAGCCGGCAAGCAGGACGGTTGCCCTGTTTTGGCCAACGACGCCGAGCCGGATCGCGGCCTGGACAAGGTTGGAGAAGAAGGTCTGTAGGAAGGCGGATAGCGCATCCCGAAGTGCAATTGAATTGCCGCCGGCAATGGCGCCGACGGCGACGCAATAGGCGCACTCAGCCGGCAAGCGCTGCAGCACGGGATTTGGCCAGGCTGCTGCCGCTTTGAGGAAGGCCGCACCCTGCAACATGGTCTCGGTGTGGCGTTCGCGCGAGCCGGCCAGCGCTTCGGCGAGGGCTGCAATCTCGTCGAGATCACCGGTGCCGCGTGCCCGGCGCCAACTCTCGGCGAAAAGCACGGCGTCGTTCCAGCCGGAGCCCATCTCGACCAGCGTTTTCAGCCAGCCGGCAAGGCTTTCGCCGTCGACGATCAGTCCATCATGCACCGCGCGCTCGAGGCCATGGCTGTAGGAGAAGCCGCCGACCGGAAAGGCCGGCGACAACCACGCCATCAGCCGCAGCAGGGCGATGTTCGAAGGCTGGTCAGTCATGGTCGTGGTGGTGGCCGGCGTGGCTGTGCGAATGGGAATGCGATTCGCCATGTGAGTGGGAATGCGCTTCAGCGTCGCTATGCGCATGGCCGTGATCGTGGCTTTGCCCACCATGGCCGGAATAGGCGCCGCGCACCGGCTTGAACGGCTCGGAAACGTCGGTCACCGTGGCGCCGAGCCCCTCCAGCATCGCCTTGATGACATGGTCGCGCAGGATAAGGATGCGCCCGGCCTCGATGCTCGCCGCGAGATGACGGTTGCCGATATGCCAGGCGAGCTCGGCCAGATGCACGGTGTCACGAGCCCGGATGTCATAGACCTCTTCCGGCGCGGCGATGATCTCGACATGGCGGCCATCCTCCAGCACCAGCCGGTCGCCATCGTTCAGGGCGACGGGTTCGGCCAGGTCGACCAGCACCTTGCTGCCGTCGGCAAGCTTGATGGCCCGACGGCGCAGATGGCGCTCGTCATGGGCAAGAACGGCGCGACCGGATGGCGCTGTGGTTCCGGCATTGCCGGCGGTCAGCACCGAAACGGCACGCGGGAATTTGGTGAAGTCGGTGTTGAGGTTGAGCTTCATTTCATGGATCCCCCATTTGCTTGCGCCCTTGCTCGCGCGGGCCGCGCCAACACGCGATCGAAATAGGCGTTGACGCGCTCGGATTCGATCGGGAACCGACCGGCGCGGGCCCAGCCGCCCATGTCGCCGAGCAGGACGTCGACTGCCGAGAACCGGTCACCCAGCGCAAAGGGCCTGTCGCCCAGCCGCCGGTCCAGCGCCTTGAGTTCCGAGGCAAAATCGTAGGCCGCCGCAGGGCCGACATCGACCCGCACGTCCTTCGGCAGCAGGAAGCGATGGCGCAGCTTGTTCCACAACGGCGCCTCCAACTCGCTCTGCGCAAAATGCATCCAGGAATCCATCTCGGCGCGACCGGCCAGGCCCGGGTTGGTCCCCATGCCCATGTCCGCGTGTTTGTCTGAGAGATACACGCAGATCGCCGCTGAATCCGTCACCGTCAGCTCGCCATCGATCAGGATCGGCACCTTGCCCGACGGGTTGAGCGCATAGGCTTCAGGCGAGCGCAGATGAACCTCGACGAATTCATAGGGCTGCCCGAGTTCCTCGAGCATCCAGAGAACGCGGCTGACCCGGGATCCACGCGATCCGACGGCCTTGTACATGGGTGAAACCTGCCTTTCCCGAACAACCTAGACCATCGCGTTCGCTCAGACGATGGTGTCGAAGAGCCGCAGGATGAACGATATCTGATAGATGAGCGCCGCCGCGACAAAGGCGATGTGGAAGCGGCGGTCGCGCACCAGAATCGCAACGATGCAAAACGCGACGAAGACCGGCGTTCGGAACAGATACTCGCTGCCGAAGCGGGCGAAATGCTCCGGCCCTTTCAGCAGCGTGTCGACCACGTCGAGCAGATAGGTCGCCGCCAGCAGGCCGAAGAACCAGGCACGGCGCGAATAGAAGAAATCCTCGTAGCTGGTGTAGTCCAGCATCGAATCCGGAAACAGCAGCGCGCACAGCAGGAACAGCGTGATCGCGTAGAAGATGATGAAAAGGTACTTGCCGAAGGTCCAGCTCTCGATGGCGTAGAGACCGAACTCCCACCACCAAAAATGCACCAGCATCAAAAGCACCGAAGCGACCCAGGCCAGATGCACGGGATAGAGCCTGTACTGGCCTGGATGCTGGACGATGCGCGCCACCCCCGACAGCAGGCGGGCGACACCAAGCCCGATCACCATGCCCATGACGATGCGGATGTGCGGGAAGATGTCGTGGGCTGACGCGATTTCGGTGGCCATGGCTAGTCACACGCTTCATTGAGCCGAATATTGCGGCGTCCTGTACTCTGGCGGGAAGTCCACTCCCCTCTAATCGCGAATGAGTTGGTTCGGCAACCATGGTTCGCCGGGGAAAAAATCTTGATCGAGAACGTCGGCGATTTGATAGGGACAATCGACTGGAAAATGCTTTTCGGGCAAGCCCGTTTCGTCAATCGCTTTCAGTCGTGCAAACTCGAATTCGCCAGTAAGCTGCTTTCGCGGACAGGCCTTCAGGCTTGGGCTTTCATCGATCAGTTTCCCGATCCGATGTCGCTGCTCACGGATTGTGAGCAGCCATCCAGTTTTGCGCTGCTCAGGCTGAAACCCCCATTTGAGCAAATGAAGGATCAAGGTGCCAAGCCTGCTCGCAATTTCCCTCTTGTCGCTCCGCCCCAAGCTCTCGATCTCCTCGGCAAGATTCTCGCGGTCGAGGTCGGACAGACGACCTTCGCGCAACAGCGCGCCTTGCTCGGCGCACCATTGAGCATAGTCGGCCTCATAGGGCGTCAATTGCTGTTTGCGAAAAATCTTGTTCATACGGCCTATATTGCTCCAAGGGCGCCGGATTTCCAAGTTGGAAGCAACGAAAACGGCCGCTCAGGCAATTCGCTTGCGGCGGTGCAGTCGTGAGCAGTTGACCAAGCGCGTACGCTTTTTGGTTTGAGTGGCCTGACAGAACGCATGACTCATGGCCACCAATCTGCCTCAAAACAGAAAATACCTCTGCGCCATCGGCAGCACCGTTGCCGGCTCGCAGGTCAGCAGCTCGCCGTCAGCGCGGACTTCGTAGGTTTCGGGATCGACCTCGACATACGGCGTGGCGTCGTTGAGCACCATCGAATGCTTGCCGATACCGCCGCGGGTGTTCTCGACGGCGACGAACTGCTTGTCCACACCCAGCCTGCCGTGCAGGCCGGATTCGAGCGCGGCCTTCGAAACAAAGGTCACCGACGAGTTGGTCCTCGCCTTGCCATAGGCGCCGAACATCGGCCGGTAGTGCATCGGCTGCGGCGTCGGGATTGAAGCGTTGGGGTCGCCCATCGGGGCGGCGGCGATCATGCCGCCGATCAGCACCATGTCCGGCTTGACGCCGAAGAAGGCCGGGTTCCACAGCACCAAGTCGGCGCGCTTTCCCACCGCGATCGAGCCGATATCCTTCGACAGCCCATGCGCGATGGCCGGGTTGATCGTGTATTTGGCGATATAGCGGCGGACGCGGAAATTGTCGTTGTTGCCGGTTTCCTGCGGCAGCGAGCCGCGCTGGCGCTTCATCTTGTCGGCGGTCTGCCAGGTGCGGATCGCCACTTCGCCGACGCGGCCCATGGCTTGCGAATCCGACGAGATGATCGAGAAGGCGCCGATGTCGTGCAAAATGTCTTCCGCCGCGATGGTCTCCTTGCGGATGCGGCTTTCGGCAAAGGCGATGTCTTCGGGGATCGACGGCGACAGATGGTGGCAGACCATCAGCATGTCGAGATGCTCGGCCAGCGTGTTGACCGTGTAGGGCCGTGTCGGATTGGTCGACGACGGGATCACATTGGGCAGGCCGCAGACCTTGATGATGTCGGGTGCATGGCCGCCGCCGGCACCCTCGGTGTGGAAGGCATGGATGGTCCGGCCCTTGATCGCCGCAACCGTGTTCTCGACGAAGCCGGATTCGTTCAGTGTGTCGGTGTGGATCATCACCTGCACATCGTAATCGTCGGCGACCGAGAGGCAGCAGTCGATCGCCGCCGGCGTCGTGCCCCAGTCCTCGTGCAGCTTCAGCGAGCAGGCGCCGCCCAGCACCATTTCCTCGAGCGCGGCAGGCAGGGACGCATTGCCCTTGCCCGACAGGCCGATGTTCATCGGGAAGGCATCGAAGGACTGGATCATGCGCGCCATGTGCCAGGGCCCGGGCGTGCAAGTGGTCGCCAGCGTGCCATGCGCCGGGCCGGTGCCGCCGCCGAGCATGGTGGTGATGCCGCTCATCAGCGCTTCCTCGATCTGCTGCGGGCAGATGAAGTGGATATGCGCGTCGAAGCCGCCGGCGGTGAGGATCTTGCCTTCGCCGGCGATGATCTCGGTGCCGGGACCGATGATGATGGTGACGCCATCTTGAGTATCGGGATTGCCGGCTTTGCCGATCGCAGCGATGCGCCCATCTCGCAGACCGATATCGGCCTTGAAGATGCCGGCACTGGCGTCCACCACCAGCGCGTTGGTGATCACGGTGTCGACGGCGCCCTGGGCTCGGGAAACCTGGCTCTGGCCCATGCCGTCGCGGATCACCTTGCCGCCGCCGAATTTTACCTCTTCGCCGTGGATGGTGAGATCCTTCTCGACCTCGATGAACAGTTCGGTGTCGGCAAGCCGCACTTTGTCGCCGACCGTCGGGCCGTACATTTGCGCATAGGTGGCGCGGGTAATTCTGGCCATCAGCGATTGCTCCCGAAGTGCGGTTTGGCGAAATGCGGTTTGAGTGAAGTCCGGCTGCACATTGTCGCCATCCAATGGTCACGCAATGACCCGCTCGGCGACACTTTCTGATCCCATTTGGCGTTTGAGGTTAGGGGGTCACCCCAAAACGACCGTTTGCCAATCGATGGAAAGGAAAGTCCATGCGCAAAACGATAGTTCTTGCCGCTGCCGCCACCCTGATGCTGGCGGGCGCCGCCAGTGCCCAGCAGCAGCCCGCGCAACAGCCCGCTCCGGCGCCGACCACGCCCGCTCCGGCCACCCCCCAGGCGCAGCCTGCCGTACCGACGATCCAGAGCGTCAACATCGTCGACATCACGGAGCTGCCAAAGGACACCCAGACGCAGGTCAACCAGGTGATCGCCCAGCGTGGCGACGACGGCTTGAAGAAACTGCGCAGCTCGATCGACGCCACGCCCAAGGTGAAGTCCGCGCTGGAGGCCAAAGGGCTCAGCTCGGCGCAGGTCGTCGCCGCCAGCATGGAACCCAATGGCGCGCTGACCCTGATCACCAAAAAAGCGAGTTGACAAAGCGGCGCGGAGGGCCGCTACCCGGCCCGCCGGCCGCATCGGGAAAGGAACCTTCGCCGGGCGGGAATCGTTTTGTTTCTTTCGCGCTAAACCGCGTCCCGAAACGATTTCCGTCAGGAGCGAGCGATGGCGATCACCCCCCTTTTTGCCAAAAGACGGCTCCAGGCAGTCGCCGCGATGGCGTTCCTGGCAGCGGCCGGTCCTGCTGCCGGACTGAAGGCTCAAGGTCTTGAAAGCACAGAGACCGTCAACCGCATTGTCGGCTCGGAGGTCAAGCAGGAAGAGGCCAAGGCCACCACTGAGGCCGGCAACGTCAACACGGCGATCGACCGGACGCGTGAAAACATCGGCATGGTGCGCAAGACATCCAAGCTCGACAAGGTCGATATCGTATTCCTGACCGACGCCGCGCGCACCGAAGGCGGCCCGCCGGCAGTAATCGAAAGCAAGATCAAGCAGCATCAGGACGATATTGCGGAATTGCGCAAGGAGATCGAGGCCAACGCGCTCTTGTTCAACGCCATCGAGTCGCGGCGCGTGCTTGTGCAGGATGTCCTCGCCGTCGAATTCGACGATCCCGGAAAGGTCGTCATCTACGCCGCGGCCAAGCCGTCGAACTGAGCCGAGCGCGCTGGGAGATCTCACAGCTTGCCCATCACCTTCTGCTGAAATCCATAGACCTCGCGCTTGCCGCCGAGCGGCACCAGTGTCACGTCGCGCTCCTGTCCCGGCTCGAAGCGCATGGCCGTGCCGGCGGCGATGTCGAGGCGCATGCCTCTGGCAAGGTCACGGTCGAACTTCAGCCCCTCATTGGTCTCGAAGAAGTGATAGTGGCTGCCGACCTGGATCGGCCGGTCGCCGCTGTTGGCCACTTTCAAGGTGACGGTCGGCAGACCCTTGTTCAGGTCTATGTCACCGCCCGCCGTGATGATTTCGCCCGGGATCATCTTCACAGCACACCGAAGACGAGGCCGGCACCGATCGCCGCGCAAGCGGCACCGGCAGCGCGGGCCAAGCCACGGAACCGGGTGCCGAGACCGAGCCCGGCGGCGATGCCGGTGGCATGGAGAGCCGCGGTGGCGACGGCAAAGCCGGCCATGTATTCAAGCCCTTCGGCATTCTCCGGCACCTCGGTGCCATGGGCGTGGCCGTGGAACAGCGCGAACAGGCCGATGATCGCGACGCCGGCCGAGACCGGCAGATCGACCGCCAGCGCCACCAGCAGCCCGAGCACCATGACCGATGCCAGGATACCCGGTTCGACGAAGGGCAGCGGCATGTGCAGCATGCCGAGCGCGCTGCCGACCAACATCACGCCGACAAAGGCCGCCGGCCAGGCAAGAACCGCCTTGCCGCCCTTGAGCGCTGCCCACAGTCCGACCGCGATCATCACGGTCATGTGATCAAGACCGGAGAGCGGGTGCATGAAGCCGGCCGTGAAGGAGGAGGTCGTGCCGATGCCGACATGGGCATAGGCCGGCATGGCAGCGGCCAGAAGCAGAATTGCGGAAAGCGAAGCGCGTTTCATCGGAGCGGGGATCATCGAAATGCCTTCTGGTTAGGGGTCGCTGTGTTCACGCAGCCTTGCGAGGGCCGCAGCCTTCGGCCTTGAGAACGCGTTTGATCGAGGCGGGGTATTTCTTCAGCATCGCCACCGGGCGGATCGGCCGTGCCGAAAAATTACCCCCGCAATTGGGGCAGATGCCGCCCAGCACATGCTCCACGCAGTCGGCGCAAAAGGTGCACTCGAAGGTACAGATCAACGCATCCGTTGCCTCCGGCGGCAAGTCCTTGTCACAGCATTCGCAGTTGGGGCGCAGCTCGAGCATCTTCTCCTCCTCACCGTATCGGTTCGTGCACGGTCACCAGCTTTGTGCCGTCGGGAAATGTCGCCTCGACCTGCACGTCGTGGATCATCTCGGCGATGCCTTCCATGACTTGCGCGCGGGTGACGACATGGGCGCCGGCCTCCATCAGGTCGGCGACCGGGCGGCCGTCACGGGCGCCCTCGACGACAAAGTCGGTGATCAGCGCGATCGCTTCCGGATGGTTGAGCTTGACGCCGCGTTCGAGCCGCTTGCGCGCCACGATCGCCGCCATGGCGATCAGCAGCTTGTCCTTTTCCCTCGGCGTCAGGTTCATGCGGTTTTCCAGGCTGGTAGAGACAGACTCAAAGTGACCATAATTTGGGCAACCCCGCCCTTCCGTTGAGCAATTCGACGAGTGGAACCAGCCGCTGGCGCAGCTGGTAGCCATCCCCGGCGTAGAGCCTCGCAAGAAGCTTGCCAGATTTCTTGACGCTCCAGGCGCTGGCGCTGCCCTGGTCGCCGACGATCCCCAGAACCGGGTCGAGCAAGGCCTCGGCCCGCAGCGACACCAAAAGCAGCGTCGCCATCGCGATCGCGCCGCCGGCAACCGCCGGCCGATCGAGCGTAGCGGCGATATCGGGTCCGATGCGGAAATCCTCCGCGTGAATGAGGAAACCATCCTGGCGGATGCGCCAACGGTCATGGAAATGGCCCTGCGCGGCGCGTTCGCCCATCGCCAGGCGGCCGAAGACGGCGGCTTCCAGCACCAGCGCCTCGGCGCCGGCGGCAAGCTCGACGTCGAGCGTGCGGGCAAAGGCCGCCCGGTCGAAGACGATGGTTTCCTGCGGCAGCCAGGCGATGCGGCCGTTTTCACCAACCGACAATTTGACCCGCACTTCGGCACGGTCGGATGCCGCCCGGTAGATCTTCTCGCAGGCCTGGGTCGTGATCGACACCGAGGCGGCCGCGCCGACATCCACGTCCCAGGCGATACGGTCGCCGCCCGTCATCCCGCCGGCGGTGTTGATCAGCACCGCTTCGAGCGGATCGGCCGAGACAGCCGGCATCCTTATCTTGGCGGCACCGTCCTGATAGAGGCGCCGCAGGCGCGTGCGACCGTCACCGAGAGCGCAGGAAAGCCGCGCCATGCCCGCAACGCGCTGCGTCGAAATCCCGCCATGTTCAGCCGTATCCATGCCAGCACGTTAAGCACTCCGGCGGCTTTGTCGATATGGAGTTCGATATAGCTTGTTGCTTGACAACGTTTCGGTTTCTATAGAGGGAACCACCTTGGTACGGTCACGCAGCGCTTGGCGGGGGTATAAAACGACGACGGCGGCTTGATACCGGGAGAAGAAGGGACGCTGCGCAGTTGGCGTCGGGAAACGCGACACAGTGGGGAAGAAACCGAATGGCCGACCAGCTGGCAACGGATATCATCGCGAAGATCAAGGCTCATGCCGAGCCGGGCGGCGAGGAAATCACCACCACCACCGAATTGACCTCGCTTGGTATCCATTCGCTCGAGCTGACGGAGATCATCTTCGATCTTGAGGAAGAGTATGGCATCGAGATCGAGATGAACACGGTCGACGCCTGGAGCAATCTGAAGAATGTCGGCGATATGGTCGAAGCTGTCCGCGCGCTGATCGCGAAAAAAGCCTGACCTGAATGCGGCAGCGCGTCGTCATCACCGGCATGGGCGGCATTTGCGGGCTCGGCACCAGCGCACCTGCGATCTGGAACGAGATGCGCGCCGGCCGCTCGGCCATCGGCCAGATCACAAGTCCGCAGCTGCACGACTTGAAGGTTAAGGTCGGTTGCGAAATCAAGACGCTTCCCGATCACGGCATCGACCGCAAGCAGACCGTGTCGATGGACCGCTTCAGCCTGCTGGCAACCATTGCGGCGCGGGAAGCCATGCAGCAGTCCGGCCTGGTTTCGAATGAGGCCACCACCTATCGGATGGGCACCGTCGTCGGTGTCGGCGTCTGCGGCTGGGAAGCTATCGAGGAGAACTATCGCGCCATCCTGATCGAGGGCAAGAACCGCGCCGGCATCTTCACCGTGCCAAAGGTGATGCCCAGTGCGGCATCCGGCCATGTCTCCATGAATCTCGGCCTGCGTGGGCCGGTCTTCGGCGTCACCTCGGCCTGCTCATCGTCCAACCATGCCATCGCCTCGGCCGTCGACCAGATCAGGCTCGGCCGCGCCGACGTGATGGTTGCCGGCGGCACTGATGCGCCGCTGGTCTGGGGTATCCTGAAGGGCTGGGAAGCGTTGCGGGTGCTGGCACCGGACACCTGCCGGCCATTCTCGGCCGACCGCCAGGGCCTGTCACTTGGCGAAGGCGCCGGCATGGCGGTGCTGGAAAGCTACGAACACGCCATGGCGCGCGGCGCCACCATCCTTGCCGAGATTGCCGGCGCCGGCCTTTCCGCCGACGCGTCCGACATTGTCGCACCGACCATCGAAGGGCCGACGGCCGCCATGCGCGCCTGCCTGGCCGACGCCGGGTTCAATCCCGAGGATATCGACTATCTCAATGCCCACGGCACCGGCACCAAGGCCAACGACCAGATCGAGACGGCGGCGATCAAGCGCGTCTTCGGCGACCATGCCTACAAGCTTTCGATGTCGTCGACCAAGTCGATGCATGCCCATTGCCTCGGCGCATCGGGCGCGCTCGAGATGATCGCCTGCGTGATGGCGATCCGCGAAGGCATCGTGCCGCCGACGGCCAATTTTCGCGAGGTCGATCCCGATTGCGACCTCGACGTCACGCCGAATGTGGCGCGTGAGCGCAAGGTGCGCGCCGCGATCAGCAACGGCTTCGCGTTCGGCGGCACCAATGCGGTGCTGGCTTTCAAGGCCGTCTGATTCAAGGGTGCGATTTGCGCCAGGCGGTCGGTTCCGTTGACTGTTCGTGCACGGCGAAACGTTCACCGCCATATTGATCGTGCCGTGTCGCGCGTCTAATTCTTGGCCGCCCCCGCCAAAACCGCGCCGCTCGGCGCGAATCCCCATCAGGAGTTTTCCATGGCCGACCTGTCCGCCTTTCCGATCGCAACGCGCTGGCCGGCCAAACATCCGGACCAGATCCAGCTCTATTCGGCGACAACGCCGAACGGCGTGAAGATATCGATCGCCCTGGAAGAACTCGGCCTGCCCTACGAGCCGCATCTGGTCAACATAGGTAAGAATGAAAGCTGGACGCCGGAATTCCTGTCGCTCAATCCCAACGGCAAGATACCGGCGATCATCGATCCGAACGGTCCGGACGGCAAGCCGATAGGCCTGTTCGAATCCGGCGCCATCCTGCTCTACCTCGCCGAAAAGACCGGCCTGCTCATGCCCGTGGACGCGGCGCGCCGCTACGAGACCATCCAGTGGGTGTTCTTCCAGATGGCCTCGGTCGGGCCGATGTTCGGCCAGGTCGGCTTTTTTCACAAATTTGCCGGCCGCGAGATCGCGGACAAGCGTCCGCTGGAGCGCTATCGCGATGAATCGCGGCGGTTGCTCGGCGTGCTCGACGGCAGGCTGAAGGGCCGCAAGTGGATCATGAGCAATGACTACACCATCGCCGACATTTCGCTGCTCGGCTGGGTGCGCAACCTGATCGGCTTCTACGAAGCGCGCGACCTCGTCGGCTTCGACGATTTCGCCAATGTGGCGGCATGGCTGGAACGCGGTCTTGCACGACCGGCAGTGCAGAAGGGCCTGACCATCCCGGCCAGAGCCTGACGCAAACCAGGACCTTAGAGAAGGCTACTTTGCCTTCGCCTTGGCTTTCGAGCCGCCCTTGCCCACCATGGATGCTGCAAGCGATGCAGTGCCCCTGGCGGCGATGACGACGGCGCCCGCAGCCACATTGGCCGCAGCCTTGACCGTGCGCATTGCGCTGCCTGAAATAGATCCATCAGCTCTTGACGGCTTTCGGGGCTTTGCGGCTTTCGCAGCGGCCGGCACCACTTTTTTCGGCGCCGCCTTGCCGAAGGTCGGCTTGGTGTCCTTCGACCGCGCCGCGACCGCCGGGCCGGCGCCTGCCTTGGATTGGGTTGCCTTGCCCTTGGAGGGCGCGGGCTTTCTTGCCTTCTGTGCCATCGGACGGACTCCCTCTTTGGCAGAATTGCCTTATCGGCGATAACGGCCTGAAAGTCTTAAGGTTCCCCTTGCTCAATCCGTAGAATCAAGCGGGTTCGCCGATCACCAGATCTGCGGCCCGGCGGCGAGCAATAACCCGGTCGATATTGGGCATGTCGTTGGAAGCGATCCAGGCGCGAGCATCCTCGTCGGAGCGGCCATGCTCGTGCCAGCGCTCCAGCAAGCGGCGCTCGAGCTCATTGCGCGGCACGTCGACGAAGATCGTGAAATCGAACAGCGGCGCCAGCCGCGACCAGGGCTCCTCGTCGAGCAGCAGGTAATTGCCCTCGACCAGGATGAATTTGGTCTCGGTGGCGACGATCGAGGCAGCGGCGCGCGACAGTTCCATGCTGCGGTCGAAGACCGGGATGGCGATATCGGGCTCGCCGGCCCGGATACGCTTCAGCAGGCTTTCAAAACCGGCAAAGTCAAAGGTTTCCGGCGCGCCCTTGCGCGCGCGCAGGCCGCGCCGCTCGAGCACGGCGTCGTCATAGTGGAAGCCGTCCATCGGCACCACTTCCGCCGCACCTTCGGGCAGCAAATCATGCAGCCTCGCCGACAGCGTCGACTTGCCGGCGCCCGGCGGACCGGCAATGGCGACGATGAAGCGGTTTGCCTTGCCGGCACGCTTGAAGATGGTGGCGGCGAGATGGGCGATTTCGGACATTGGAGCCTCTCTTGCAGGAGCTTCAAATCCACCATGTTCCGCATGATGATTTCGGCCACATCGTGGCGGCAGTTCGTGGAAATTTCAAACCCAGCGGCCGCGCAATCCCGGCTCAGGCGGCCGGAGGCTGTCCAATACGCAGGAAATCGCTGTCGAAGGGAACCTCCCGCGTCGTACCGCCCGCTGCCAGCCGCATTCGGCCATCCGCTGTCGTGACCTCCTGCGGTGGCTCGCCGCCGGACAGGGGCATCGCGCCGATGACATGGCGGAAGGAAATGCTTTGGCCTTCGCCCAGCGCAAAGGCCGTCGTTACCCCTTCGCGCTTCAGCCAGTTGTCGCCGATCGAGGCGGCATGGCCGACGGCGGCGCGCCCGTCCTCTATGCCGAGCACGCCGAGGTGGCGGCCGCTCCAGGGCGCGTAGTCGCGGCCGCCATTGCTGAACCACAGCATAGTGATCGGCAGCTCGGCCGGGTTCTTCAGCACCAGCACCAGGTCCTCTTCGGCCTGTCGCGCAAGCGCGGTCCAGCCCGGCCCGCCATGATCAGCCTCGACCAGCGTGATGAAATCCTCGCGTTGGTCTTCCATACGGTATTGCGTGAGGTCGAGCGTGCCGCCGCCAGCGGCGGGGAAATGGCTGAGATCGGTGGAGCGCGCCGGATAGGCCAGCATGAAGCGGCCGCGCGCGGGATCCGGCTCCAGCGGATCGTCCAGCGTCGCGGCGAGCCGCTTGGGCGAAAAGGCCAGCCTGCCGCCGCCCGTCATCGCCGTCATCGGGTGATGCGCGACCGAGATCGCGCCATGACCGCCGGAAAACACATGCTCCTGGTAGAGGAAGGGATGGCCGTCGCGCAGCGTCAGGATTTTTTCGACCGTTGCGCCCATCACCTTGTGCCGCAGGCGGTAGACCGCGCGCCAGCCATCATCCGTCGTGGCACTCTCGACGACATCCCAGGCGCTGTTGGCCGGCCAGCCATGCAGCGGCGCCGCCTCGACATCGCTGCGCGAAAACGGCGCGCAGAGAAAATCACCTGACAGCCGGACCGTGCCTTCCGGCAAATTGTCCGGCAGCGTCTCGTTCGCGTCGACCCAGGGTGCGCGGTGCAACGGCTTCAGCTGCCGCCCGCCGCCCTCGACGACCATGTCGGCGATGTGGCCGACCGTGAGGTCGAGCGAAACCGAAATACCCCTGGCCTTGATGGTGCTGACAGTCATTGCGCTCTCACCGATTCTGAAGGCGCAAACAGAACCCCTTCGGCGCCGGTAGCGCAAGGATGATGTCGGGCATTTCGTATCAAAAGGAGGGTGGCGACTGATCGCCGAACGTCGGCGCTGCCCCCGCTCCGCCTCGCTGCGCGAGGCACCTCTCCCCCGCTTTGCGGGGGCGAGGAACCCAAGTTCTGCAAGACTGGCCTTTCGAAGTTGGCGGTTCCTCGCCCCACGAAAGTGGGGAGAGGTGGCTCGGCGAAGCCGAGACGGAGAGGGGAATGGCGCCGCCGCCTCTACTGCCGCTTGTACTCCCGCACCGGCGACTTGGTGTCGTCGGTGTAGGTGACCTGCACCGACATCGATTTCACGCTGTCGGCGACCTTGAAATAGCCCTTGGCGTCGTAAGGGATGGCGTAAGGGTCTTTCTTGTCGCAAGGCGGTATCTCGAGCGACTTGTCGAGCGCGGCACCGTTCAGGCTGTAATGCACCTCCTTGATGGCGCAGCGGTAGGACAGCATCTGGGTGAAATAGACCAGGCCGTGGTTGCCGCCGGAGTCGAAGGCGATCCACGACGTCCAGAACTGGTCGAGGATCTGCTTGTCGCCTTGCTGCAGCGCTGTGTCCGGGTCGAAACGGATGTCGAACGGGCCGGTTTCGCGGCCCCTGATGTCGAGATATTTGATCGCGATGGTCCCGGCCACGGTGCTGTCGGGCATCTCGAAGCTCGGATTGGCCATCGGCTTGCCGGTGGTCTGGTCGTTCATCGCCAGGAAACCGGTGTCGGTGAACGGACCGCTGTCGCCCATGCGCCAGGAGATGGCGGTCGCCGGCTCCGGCAGCGAGATGGTCATCGACCAGCCCTGGTTGGAGCGTATCGGCGTCAGCGAAGGCACGAAGCGGGCGGGGTCGAGCACGTCGCCAAGGGCGGCCAGCCGGCTGCGGCTGCGGTCCAGCCAGTCGGCCAACTGCGTCTGGTCGACGAAATATTTGAGCAGCCCGCCATCCTTTTCATAGGATACGAACTTGGTCAGCGCCTTGGCCTCGTTACGCTTGTCGGCCAGCGTCTGGGCGCCGAGGCGGTCTTCCGAAAACTCCTGCGCCAACAGGAAATAGGCCGGCGCGAAATCCGCATTGGCGGCGAGGAAGGCGTTGAGCTTGTCGAGCCGCTGGGCGTCGTCGAACTGCTGGATATGCACCAGCTTGATCGACAGCGCCTTGCCCTTGTCGGCAAGCACGCCGAACACTTCGCGCGCGCCGGCCTTGCCGTCCTGCACTCGAAGCAGCGTGGCAAAGCGCGTATAGGGGTCGATGGCGTCGACATCGAAACCGGCAAAGGCAAGATAGGAGTGCCGCGCGTTCAGCATGTCGCCGGAAAGCTCGTAGACGCGGGCATTGTGGTAGAACTCGTCGGGCCGCTTCGGCTCGGCAATCGCCCCGCCCTGCGCGGCAAGCGCGGCAAACCCCTTGGCGATGGTGTCGATCGAGGCGGCGATCTGCTGTGTCGTCGCCTGCAGCTTCTCGGTCTGCCCCTGCTGCTGCGCCTGGCCGGCGGCCAGCGTCTCGGTCTGCTTCTTCACCTCCTCGGTGGTCTTTTGCACTTCCGCCGTCTGCTGCGTCTGCTGCTGCTGGGCGTTAGCGATTTCATCGGTCTTTTGCGCCACCGTATCAGTCGTCTGCTTGACCTGTTCGACCGTCTTCTGCGTTTCGGTAACGGTCTGCTCGATCTTGGCCACCTTGGCCGAGACGATGCCCATCGACTGCTGCAGTCCGGCGATGGCCGGCACCAGGCTGGCGATCACCCCGTTCTGTGCGTTGGTCTGCTGTTGCAGGCCGTAGACGCCGCCGGCGACGGCCGCAGCACTGGTGGCGAAGATCAAGGCCGGCAGCGCCTTGGCCGCCAGCACCAGCCTGAGCACGATGGCAATGGCGATGATCACCGCCGCGATCGAGGCGACCAGCGCGATGTAGGCGGCGAAAGGCGCCAGCGGATTGAGCACATCGCCAACGGCGCCACTGATGAAAGCGACGCTGCCGGCCCATTTGCCGGTGCGGCTGAGCGATGCCCTGATAAGCGAGGGCGCTGCGCCCCCAACCCCGATGTCAGTCATGCAAGCCCCCCAAGCCGCCAGATACCACGACCCTTCCCACAGGAAACGCGGCCTTGGCAAGGAAAGACACGGGAAACGGGCGTTTTCGGGGCGGATGGAGAGCCTTTCCTCGCCCCCACAAAGTGGGGGAGAGGTGGCTCGGCGAAGCCGAGACGGAGCGGGGGCTGCGCCGGCCGCAGTTAGGGCAGACGATCCAGAGACATATCGTTGGCCGGGTGGCGCCCTACGAAAGCCCCCTCTCCGACCGCTTCGCGGCCACCTCTCCCCCGCTCCGCGGGGGCGAGGAACCCAAGCCTGCGAAGGCCGTGACAATCCTGGGGCTACTGCTATTAACCAAATGGACGCAGCTGACGCGTTACGTTAGCTTCGCCTTATCTCAGCAACAGCTTGACCGAACAGACTTGCCCTTGTCCCAACCGCGTTCCCTTCCGCTCATCCAGAGAGTTTTTGCGGTCCTTGGCCTGTTGCTGCTGTTTGCCGGCTGCACGACCGTGACGCCGCCGGACGCCGTATTGGCGGTGCCGGCGCCGCCGCAGAAATATGCCGCGATCGTTATCGATGCCCGGACCGGCAAGCAGCTGTTCGAAGTCAGCTCGACGGCGCAGCGCTATCCGGCCTCGCTGACCAAGATGATGACGCTCTATCTGCTGTTCGAGGCGCTGGACTCCGGCCGCCTCACCAAGCAGACGCAGATCCCGGTTTCGGACCATGCCGCCTCGCAGCCGCCGACCAAGATGCGCTTCCGGCGCGGCGAGAGCATCGACGTCGATTCCGCGATCCGCGCCATCGTCGTCAAATCGGCCAACGACGTGGCGGTGGCGGTCGGCGAATATCTCGGCGGCTCGGAGGAGCAGTTCGCCGCCATGATGACATCCAAGGCGCGCCAGCTCGGCATGGCCAGCACCTCGTTCCGCAATGCGTCGGGCCTGCCCGACGATGGCCAGATGACGACCGCGCGCGACATGGCGGTGCTCGGCATGGCGCTGCATCAGCGCTTCCCCCAGCAGTTCCACTATTTCTCCGAAAGCGACTTCATGTTCCGCGGCAGGTTGGTGCGCGGCCACAACGACATGCTCGGCCGCGTGCGCGGCGTCGACGGCATCAAGACCGGCTACATCAGGGCCTCAGGCTTCAACATCGTCACCTCCTACAACGCCGACGGCCGCAATCTGATCGTCGTGGTGATGGGCGCCGACAGCGCCCGCCAGCGCAACGACCATGTCGAAGCGCTGATCCAGCGGAGTCTGTCGCCGACCATGGATGGCGCCAAGACCAGGCTGATGTTCGCCGAGCAGTAGTGAGGCGCAGCGCGATTTGCGCCGGGGCGCCCGGTGACGGATTGCCCGGTTCGCGCCAATTGATCCACGACCCGCCGCAAGGCGGGTTTTTTGTTGCCCGCCGTCGTGCAGAACCTTTGCGGGACGCTGGCGGGACAGCACCCCCCTCTGTCCTGCCGGACATCTCCCCCGCAAGGAGGGAGATTGGCTGTTATCCCGGCTTTCGCCAATTTCCACCGTCACAGGAGTGAGCGTAGCGCCGAAGCCGCTGATCTCCCCCCTTGCGGGGGAGATGTCCGGCAGGACAGAGGGGGGTGATTGGCGCAAACATCGGGCAAGTTCTTCCCGCTCCGCCCGTGGATGACGAAGTTGGGGAGGCTTCGGCCAATCTCGGCTTGCCTCTGATGGCCGCCACCGCCCTGAGCTTGCGAAGAGTAAGCCGCCGCCAGCAGCATCGAGCCACGTCGCCTTCTCCAATCAAAACCACTTGTCCGGCCTGCGAAATCCGCGCCCCAAGCTGGCTATCCTCCTCCACCTCTGTTTATCGTCCCGCCCAGCACCACCGCAGGAGCCCCGCACCATGAGCAGCGTCCCCAAAACACCCGAGCAGCCGGCGGAAAACGACAGCGGCGGCGAATATTTCGAGGCGCCGACCACCGGGCAGCTCGAGGCCGACCAGGCGTCGGACGAACACCTCGAAACGCCCGACGTGCCGGACTCGGAACCCTCAGCTCCAGGCGCCCATCGCGGCAAGCCGAAGAAAAAACCGTCGGCGATATCGGGCCGGAAATTCCGCAAGCGCGATCTGGTGCGCATCGACACGCTGCGCCCGAGCCTCGCCGACCGCATCAGGTCGGATCATCCGGACCTGCCGGCCGGCGCCCGCATCACCCGCGCCGAACTCGGCCGCTACCGCATGCGCTACATGGAGGAGCTGCTCCAGCAGGAGCACGGCGAATTCTCCGAGCTCGACCGCCAGGTGGTCGAATCGATCGCCAGGCAAGACACGATTTCCGAAAACTCGGAGGAGGAGTTCGAGGAGCACCGCACATTCGCCGACCGCGTCTCCGACAACATGGCTTCCTTCGGCGGCAGCTGGTGGTTCCTGATCTCGTTCGCCAGCGTGCTGCTGGTGTGGATCGGCATCAACCTTATCGCCGGCATGGCGGGCGCCTTCGATCCCTATCCCTTCATCCTGCTCAACCTGCTGCTCTCCTGCATCGCCGCCATCCAGGCGCCGATCATCATGATGAGCCAGAGGCGGCAGGAGTCCAAGGACCGCCTGCGCTCCTTCAACGACTACCGCGTCAACCTCAAGGCCGAGCTCGAAGTGCGCCATCTGCACGAAAAGCTCGACTACCTCATCTCGCGCCAATGGACGCGCCTGGCCGAAATGCAGCAGATGCAGCTGGACGCGATGCACGAACTGACCGGGGCGAAGAAGCCAAAGCGCGCGCCGAGACGGAGGCGGACGGTGAAGAGCGAGGCGGGGCAGTAGGGTGGCTAGGCCACCGCGCTGTCGCTGATCTCACGGATACGGCTGACCAGCTTGGTCACACGATCCTCGTCAAACACTTGCTCCGGCCCCGTGGGCGCCAAGTCGGTAAAGGGCGGCTCATAGAGCAAGCTCGGGTCCATCGTGCCCTGGTCGGTCAGGTGCTCGATGATCATGCCGACAAACTCGATCTGTGCGGCGGAAGCTGTTCCCGCGGACAGGAATTCGCCAAAGGCTTCCGAAACGGCGGTACGGTCGAGCCCTACCAATGAACGCACGAACCGACCGAAGCCACGGCTCGCCTCGCGGGCTCGTTCGATATCGCCGGCGTCACCAATGCCTGCATCGAGCAGCATCTTTTCCAGCGCGGCCAGATCGATGGCCGTCAGCGGCTTTCCCTGCCTCAGCTTGTGCAAGACGAGATGGTCCTCGTGCCTCTTGAGGAAGTGGCGTGCTTTCTGCTTGAAGCGAGCGAAGTCGGCTTCGCCAACTTGGGGCAGGTCGATTTCAACACCATCGCCGATCTCGTCGGCAAAGTCGGAATAGACAATCGCTTTCCGACCCTTCTCGATGTGCTGGACGAGACCGCGCAGCCGTAGCCGAACCAGTTCGAGCAAAGGAACGTTGACACCCTCCCACCAGATGTCCGTCTGGATCTCTTCGATCAGGACGGCCTGATGAGCGATTGCTGGAATACCGGTCTGATCCTCCAGCGCCGACGCTATCTCCAGCAGTTGCTTCTTTAGCGTATCGAAGCGCTTGGAGCCCTTCAGCAGCGCAAGCTGCAGCGAAAACATCAACAGGTCGAACCGTTTCGCCTCTTCGGTTCCAAACTGTTTCGCTGACGGCAAAGGCGCAATCTCGTCGACAAGCTCCTTGCGCTTCTCGTCGTCGATCGCAATCCAGGCTTCCGGCCCTTGGTATTTTTCCACGGTGCGACGACGCTGACGCACGATGAAATTCTCGAGGTTCAGCCCGGCTACGGTGTCGCGCAGAACGTCGACCGCATCGGTTCTGATATCCTCCTCGGTCAGCGGCAAGTCGACATAGGTCGAGGCTTTGAACGGTGTCGGATCTTCGGCTAGGCCATCGGACTTACGCTTCTTTTCGTCAAGCGCGCGTATCAGATCGAGCCGCGTTGCAAACAGCCGTTCCGACAATGACTTCGCGGTGCTTGCATCCTTGAGTTCCGGATTGGCGCCGAAGAATTCAAGGTTCTGGCAGTAGTCGAAGACGCGGAAGAACTCCTTGTCTTGGCCCGGCCCGAACAGGTCGGGACACAGCCGGGTGCCGCGCCCCATCATCTGCCAGAATTTCGTCTTCGAGCGCACCTGCTTGAAGAAGACGAGGTTCACCACCTCCGGCACGTCGATACCGGTGTCGAGCATGTCGACCGAGATGGCGATATGAGGGGCCTTCGTTTTCTTCGAGAAATCGTCGATCAGCGTTTGCGCATAAGCGCCGCTCTCATGGGTAATAACCCGTGCGAAATGGCCGGCAAGGTTCGGATAGGCCGCGTTGAACCGCGCCTCGATAAACACCGCATGCGCCTGGTTCTTGGCGAAAATAATGGTCTTGCCGAGCCGATCACCACCTTCGACCTTGAGGCCGTTGGTCATCAAATGCGCGATGACGAGATCGACGGTATCGGTGTTGAAGAGCCGCTTGTTGACCTCCGCGGCATCGACGCTGTCGGGGATCTCCTCTTCGCCCCATTCCAACATGTCCCAACGGTCTTTCTCCTCGTCGCTCAGATCGTCGTAGCGCAGGCCGGAGCGCACGATCTTCAGCGGCACGGAAATCGCCTTTGGCGGCACCAGATGGCCATCGGCCACTGCCTCGTCGAGCGAATAGGCGTCGGTCGGGACACCGTCTTCCAGGTCGAACAGTGAATAGGTGTTGTGGTCGATCTCATCCTTGGGCGTCGCCGTCAGGCCGACAAGGAAAGAGTCGAAATATTCAAAAATAGCCCGGTAGCGCTGGTAGACCGAGCGATGCGCCTCATCGATGACGATCAGGTCGAAGTGGCCCGGTCCGAACTTGCGCTTCTCGTCTGCCTTGCCATCGATCAGGTTCATCATCGTTGGATAGGTCGACAGGAAAACGCGGCCCTCGCTGGTCCGTTCGGTCACGAGGTTGACCGGCGCTGAATCCGGCAGATGTGCCTTGAACGCGCCGGCCGCCTGGTTGACCAGCGCGACACGGTCGGCGAGGAACAGCACGCGTTTTACCCAACCGGCACGCATCAACAGGTCGACCAACGCGATGACCGTGCGCGTCTTGCCGGAGCCGGTCGCCATGACCAGCAACGCCTTGCGCTCGCCGTCGTCCTCGAAACTCTTAGCGATGGCGCGGATAGCGCGCTGCTGGTAGGGCCGCTTGTGGCCGGCGATCTTGGTATCGATGCGGGTGTCAGTGAGCTTCTTCCGGCTGGTGCGGCGTTGGATCAGCAGTTCCAGTTCATCGCGTTTGTAGAAGCCGCCAATCTGGCGCGGCGGATAACGCGCATCGTCCCAGATCCAGTGCTCATAGCCGTTCGAGTAGAAAATCACCGGCCGCTGGCCGTAGCGCGCCTCCAGCCGGTCGGCATAGAGTTGTGCTTGTTGCTGGCCCTGGCGCGCATCCTTGCGCGTGCGCTTGGCCTCGACCAGGCCCAACGGCTTGCCGTCGGCGCCCCACAGCACATAATCAACAAAGCCGACGCCTTGCTCGTTGGGCATTCCCTCGACCCGAAACTCGATGTCTTCCGCTTTGTCCAGCGCCCAGCCTGCCTCGCGCAGCAGCAGATCGATGTAGCGGTCGCGGGTCTCGGCCTCGTTGTAGTCATGCGTGGAGGGAGTCGCCTCGGCGGCACGGCGGGCGGCTGCCACTTCGGCACGCAGGCGCTGCAATTCGGCGTCGAGGTTCTGCCGGTCGGAAAGCAGCTTGGTCAGTTCGCCGTTCTTGGCGTCGAGTTCGGCTTGCTGCGCCTTCAGATGCGCGAAGGCCTTCTTCAGCGTCTCGTCGCGGCGCGCCAGCACCGAGGCGTCGAAGGCAAGGCCGTCCGCAGGCTTTGCCTTGAGCGCGTAAGTGCGCGCGAGCCAGAAGCAGACGTGGAACAGGTCCTTGACTGCCCCGGCAGCATCGCCTGGCCGGATAGTCTTTTCCTCATGCACGGCGCGATTGCGCAGCGTGTTGATGAACTTCGCCTTGGCGAACACCGCTTCGCCCGCCGCGCGGCGAAAGCTCGGTTCATGCAGCAGGGCGGCGATATTGTCCTGATATGGAAGCTTAAGACCAGGATCGCTGCGAAACGCCCATTTGACCGCGAGTTCCACAGTCTTGCCGGCGAAGAACGCCGCCGCCGTCGGCGACACTCCCGCCTGCCGCTCGGCTTCCACCGCCGCCTCGTGAACGGTCGGAAATTCGGCGGCGAGGAAAGTGAAATTGGACATGCGCGGGGCCGGCCTGCTTACTCGGCCGCGGCGATCATCTCGATGTCCTTCCTCAACAGCGTATTGACCAGCGTACTCAACGAGACGCCGCGCGCCGCCGCGCGTTCGGACAAATAGTCGAGCACGTCGGGCTCGAGATGCACCGGCGGGACGAGACGGGCGCCCGTGCGGTGGAACTTGCCGCGCTCTGCACCGGAGAAATCGTATTCTTCCTTCATTGGGTCACCCGGTTTCATACTGCTTCGCCTCGCGGTGTGTTGGGGTTCTGGCCGAAATAATGCGTATCGCTGCCCGGTCGCCGGACAGCTCGACATAGGTGTGCACCAGGACCAGCAATTTGGCCGCGCCGTTCATGCCCAGTGTAACCCATCTTTCCTCACCTTCGCCAGACTCGTCATCCAACCGCGACAGCGCAAGCGGATCGGCTAGGACGCTCATTACCTCTTCGAAACTCACGCGGTGCTTTCGCCGGTTGATCGCCGCCTTGCCCGGATCCCAATCGAATTCGAAGCGAACACCGGTCATCGCCCGGCCCCGATCGCCGCCTCGTGGACGGGTGGAAACTCGGCAGCGAGGAAAGTGAAGTTGGACATCGCTGAAAACTACGGTAGCGAAAAGAATTCGCAAGCAGTTTCAAATATTCAACCGCGTCAGAATTCTGCCCGCCAGGTCGCGGCTTTCAACAGCACCGATCTATCCAATGGTGGAGTGAGTTCGAAGGCGCGTGGCTCGCGAGCGAAATCGAACAGCCGCACTAATCGGAACGCATCAGGCCGCTCCTCCGAAAAGGCCCGTTCATTCTCCGAAAGCAGGAACGGAGTCTGCTTGTGACCAGTGGTCGTCTTCACCTCGATCAGCCGCTCGCGGCCGCCAGGATCGAACGAACGGATGTCATAGCCGGCGCCGTCGCCATCCTCAGCCGACACCCAGCGCACCTTCCGGGCAAGATCGTCGCGCCCGGCCACCCGCAAGCCGGACTGTTCGGCAAAGAAGATGCGCTCCTCTCCGCTCTTGCCGAGTTGTCGGTTGCGGGCATCTCGGAGCGCCGGATCAAACTTTCGCATGATCCGCTCCAGGACGGGCGGGACATCCTCGAAAGCCGCGACAGGCGGTGCTTCGAAGAAAAGTGGTTGGGACTCCTGCAAGCCGGGTGCAGTCGGGGTCGAGATTGGGTTCTCGAAGAGCGCCGGGTCGCGTGCTATATGGCGCTCGACGCCATCGATCAGTGCGCGCTGGAAATTGTGCCGTGGCACGTAGCCTTTCAGCCAGACCATGCCGAGCCAATCTAGCACTGCACTGATGTTATGGTGCTTGAATTCGATCGAGCCGCGGCTGCGGCTGGTGAGTTCCTGTAACGCCGCGTTGCGCTGCGCCTTCACGAAGGGACGGCCTGCTAGATGCAACGACAGCATGTCGAAATAATCCGCGACGATTAGGTCGATTTCACGATCTGTCCAATCACTGCCGGCAAGCGCGTCGGTCATGGCTAAAGCTGACCTGAGAAAGCGCGGTGCTGAAGCGAGGAGAAGAGCGAATCTACTCGATCCATGGCAAGCGCGAACCGCCTTGCCTCGCCTGTTATGCGCTCAGCCGCGTACACGAATTCCTGCTGCAACTCTAACGGAGGAATAATGGTCGGAAATGCTGAAAGCTGCGTCTTGTTAATTGAAGCAATTCCCGTTGTCTGTTTAGCCACGCTCAAAAAATATTTCTTCCCATAACTGCTTCCAACTAGCCAACTCAGAAACAAGGGCAAGATACAATTCGAGATAATTCTAACTCGAAATACGTGATTTTGGTGGATGGCTTCGTCGAGGTCACCCGTCCACAAGGTGCCTCTTCCCAACTTGTCCGGATCACCACCCTCGGTAAGTAGCAAGTCATTCAATTCAAGGCGATAGCGGGCAATCTCGGCATTCGTTGCCTCGATAAATTTGACAGTCGATAGGTCCAATCTTCGATCTTGCACATTCACTACGGCCAGATAAGGCACCTGTCTTGTGCTACTCCCGTTAAGCTTCCGGCCCTTTGTGATGCCGGAACCGATGTTGGCCACTTCCGACAATGGAACCGGCTCGCCCCACCGTGACAGTTGCTCCGGCTCTTCTCCAAACATCTCAAGAAAGATCGACTGCGTGAGGCTGTCGAGCAGTTCGACGGCGCGCTTGCGCTTGCGCCGCAGCGCATCCGCCTTATCCAGGATCGCCGCGATCCGCCGCTGCTCGGAAAGTGGTGGCAGGGGTATTTCGAGCCGTTTCAAGAAGTCGGCGGGAACGCGTTTTTGACCAGCGCTGCCGGTCATGTTGTTGGCACCGAGCTCTCGGAACTTGGCGTTCCATATTAGGTAAAAAAGGTAGGCTGGATCAACCTCGGGCCCTGCTCGCAGAACGTGAAATTCCGTGGACCCAAACCCCAGCCGATTGGCAAGGGAGGACGTTCGAGTGGCCTTTCCGTTCTCGAAGCACGGGGTGATCTTCGCCATCAGAACGTCATCGCGCTCGAAGTAGGTATAGCCTTTCCTGACTTCGCGAACGGGCCTTTCTTCCTCGAAGTCTATCTGACCGTCTTCCGAGACCGCTGCCATGGGTAAGAAGGAGACAGTATCGTCATCGGATACCGTTTTGGGCATGCGTGGATTGATCTCGCAAACCTCGTCTAGCCGAACAACGTGCATCGTCACAGCATCGCCTCCAGTTCTTGCAGCCCCTCGGCAATCTCCTTCTCCAGCACCTTCAGTTCCGTGATGATTTCCTTAGGGCGGCGATGCACGGTCGCCTCGTGCACCACCTCCTTGTAGCGAGTTATGGAAAGGTCATAGCCGGCGGCGACGATTTCAGCCTTGGGCACGCAGAAGCTCCGGTCGGTGCGCGCGCGACCTCGCTCCGCGCCCACCCGCTGTCCCCAGCGCATGGCGATATCCGGAAGATTGTTCTTCGCGTGCTCCTTGTCCGTCAGCGTCAGGTTGACGAAATGGCCGGCTTCGTGGTGACCAGGCGTCGGACCGAGCTTTTCTCCCGGCAATAGAGGGGTTCGTTTGTCATCCAGCGAAAACCCGTCGGCTTGGCAGTCGTAGAACCAGACGCGATCCGTGCCACCGGAATTGGTTTTGGTGAAAAGAACGATCGCTGTCGAGACGCCGGCATAGGGCCGGAACACACCCGAGGGCAGCTTGACGATGCCGTCCAGCCGGTGGTCCTCGACCAGCATGCGGCGGATTTCCTTGTGTGCGGTTGACGAGCCGAACAGAACGCCGTCCGGCACGATCACCGCCGCACGCCCGCCGGGCTTCAGCAGCTTCAGGAACAGCGCCATGAACAGAAGCTCGGTCTTCTTGGTTTTGACGATCGAGAGCAGGTCCTTGGCGGTAGTCTCGTAGTCCAGCGAGCCGGCGAAGGGCGGATTTGCCAGCACCAGAGAGTAGCGGTCCTCGTCGCCGGCATGCTCCTGGCTAAGCGAGTCCTTGTAACGGATGTCGGGATCCTCGACGCCGTGCAGCGTCATGTTCATCGAACCGATGCGCAGCATGGTGTTGTCGAAGTCGAAGCCGTGGAACATTTCCTCGTTGAAATGGTCGCGGCTCTCCTGGTCGTGGAACATCTTCGGATGGTTGTCGCGCAGATATTCGCCGGCCGTGACCAGGAAGCCACAGGTGCCGCAGGCAGGGTCGCACATGATATCCTTCGGCGTCGGCGCCGTCATCTCCACCATCAGTTCAATGATGTGGCGCGGGGTACGAAACTGGCCGTTCTGGCCGGCGCTGGCGATTTTCGACAGCATGTATTCGTAGAGATCGCCCTTGGTGTCGCGGTCCTGCATCGGCAGCTTGTCGATGAGATCGACCACCTTCACCAGCAGCGCCGGCGACGGAATGGTAAAGCGCGCACCCTTCATGTGCGTGGCGTGCGCGGTGCCATCCTCCGCCATGGTGCGCAGGAACGGGAAAACGTGCTCGGAGACGATCGAAAACATCGTGCCGGCGTCTTCGTTTTTTAGCCGCGACCAGCGCATGTCCGAATAGGCGACGCCGCCATTCTTCCCAATTCCGTCCTGGCCCTCTTTGAAGATGCGACGGCGCATCGGCTGGCCCGTGCGCGTCGAGCGGTTTTCCTCGAGCTGCTCGGCATCGTCCAGCCCGCGCATGAACAGCAGGTAGGTGATCTGCTCGATCACCTCGAGCGGATTGGCGATGCCACCCGCCCAGAAGGCGTTCCAGACTGCATCGATCTTCGAGCGAAGTTCACCTGTGATCATGCTGTTTCCTACCATTCCGTGGCCGATAGCTTTAAGCCACGCGTCTCCCGCTTTAAAGCACAGCGAACGTTATTGCGGTGGATACGATGATCTGGCGTGAGGAACGACATTCGTGATTGAGCGCCACAGCTCCGGCACATTGCCACTTGCGCATCCGACAGGATTCGAACCTACAACCTGCCTGAGGAGGCAAGCGCTATTCCATTTGCCCGTTGAAGCCCGCGCCGGCTTCCGCTAAGAAGCCGTGACTTGCCGGTTCACCGGCTGGTTCGTTTTCCGGATCGCCGGTCCTGAAAGCACCCGTAGCTCAGCTGGATAGAGCGCTGCCCTCCGAAGGCAGAGGTCACAGGTTCGAATCCTGTCGGGTGCGCCAGTTCTAAATCGCCACCCCCCTCACACTCTCCCGCTCCACCAGCGGGCACTCCAGCTTCGTGATCGGATAGCGCCCCCGTCCGGGCGCCGCCGGCGCTTCCAGCTGTTCGATCGCCCATTGGCCCATCGCCATGTGCGGCAGGATCGAGGTGGTCAACGGCGGGAACAGATGCCGGGCTATTTCCTCGTCGTCGTAGCCGACCACGGAGATGTCCTGCGGGATGTGCAGGCCGGCTTCCTTCAGCGCTTCGTAGCAGCCGATCGCGGTGCGGTCGTTCTGGCAGAAGATGGCGGTGGGCTTATCCCTGAGCGCGAGCAGCTTGACGGTCGCGGCATAGCCGGCGCTGGCCGACCAGTCACCCTCGACCACCAGTTTGGGGTCGAACGGGATGTCGGCGGTGGCGAGCGCGCGGCGGTAGCCTTTCAGCCGGTCCTGTGCGGCCTGCATCCAGGGCTCGCCGGTGATGGTGGCGATGCGGCGGTGGCCGTGGCTGATCAGATGGCGGGTCGAGCTCTGGCCGCCGGCGATCTCGCTTGGCACCACGGCCGGGAAGGCATAGTCCGCCGTGTAGCAGTTGAGCAGGATCACCGGGATGTCGAGGCCGTAGAGATAGTCGGGCGCTGTGATCTCGCGGGTGAAGATGGTCATGTAGATCAGCGCCGAAATGCCCCGCTTGGTGAGTGCCGCGATGGCGCGCGGCTCCATGACGGAATCGCCTAGCGTCTGCGCCACCAGAAGCACGTTGCCGGCATTCCACGAGGCCTGGCGCGCGCCCTCGATGGCGACGACGGCTTCCGGGCTGGTGGCGAGCTGGTCGACGGCGAAGCCGATCACGCCGTCCAGTCCCTCGAACGCCGGTAGCGGCGGGTGAAGTGCCTCGAAAGCGGGCGCGGCATAGCCAAGGGTCCGCGCGGCTTCGATCACCCGTTCGCGGGTCTGCTGCGACAGCTTGATGCCGGGCGAATTGTTGAGCACGAAGGAAACCGTCGCCTGCGAGCAGCCGGCGGCCCTGGCGATATCGGTCATGGTGACACGACCCCTGGCGCTTTTCGCCGGCGCCTTGCGTCGCCTCGCCGTGTCGATGGCCGGATCCGTCGTGTCGCTCATGTCTCTCCCCATCCCCGGCCTGTCTAGCGGTGGCCTGTCTGGCCGGCAAGATGGCGTGACGCTGTCGATTTATAGAGGTCGCCACGGGAATTTATATCTATTAGTGCCTTCAAGGTCCATCCGTCATTCATCTCCGCACAACCCTGAATACAAACATTATAAGGCTTGGATCCTGGCGCAGCCGAGGCAGCTGCTCGTTGGCAGATGCGCCGCGAAACCGCATTCATGCCCTCTGATGTCGCTCCAAACTAATACTGTTTACTAATACAAAAATGCGCTGTACCGTCAATCTGTCGCGTCCGGCCCGACTGGCCCGGAGGCGGTGGGAGTGTACGAAAATGGCCGATGGCGAGCGGATCTTAACCCCGCGAGCTTTGTGTCGGATATGTGATATGTCTGACAAATCGGACTATTTACGAATGAAGGATGAGTCTCTAAGGTCCACGATCGTGGCTGGAACGGCGCCATTCTTTCGTTGCCGGGAACCCTTTGAGGAGGAGGGCGTCCAAGCTGCAAAACGGCAAAATCAGGTCAGTGCAAGATCGGTCAGTCTGATGACTGAACCAAATGGGAGGTTGAACATGAAATCCTTGATACGAAATGCATCCGTAGCCACCGCGGCGCTGCTGCTCGGCCTGTCGGCCACGGCAATCGCGCGCGCCGACGACAAGCCGACGCTGGCCTTCGTCGTCAACGGCGCTTCCGATTTCTGGAAGGCCGCCGAAGCCGGCGTCAAGAAGGCGCAAGGCGAACTGCCGGACTACAATCTCGAACTCAAATATCCCGAGCAGTCCTCGGTGGCCATCCAGCAGCGGCTGATGGACGATCTGGTGACGGCCGGCGTCAAGGGCATCATGGTCTCGGCCGTCGATCCCAAGACCTCGACCGACGGGCTGAACAAGATCGCTTCGGAAACGGCGCTGTTCACCACCGACTCGGACGCCCCGCAGACCAAGCGCGTCGCCTATATCGGCTCGTCCAACGTCGATGCCGGCAAGCAGGCGGCCGAGATCGCCAAGAAGGCGATGCCCAATGGCGGCAAGTGCCTCGGCTTCGTCGGCCTGCTCGGCGCCGACAATGCCAAGGAGCGCATCCAGGGCATGAAGGACGGCCTGGCAGGCACCAAGATCGAGCTGATCGACGTGCGTGGCGACGACATCGACCAGGCGCGCGCCAAGAAGAACGTCGAGGATGCGCTGGTCGCCAGCCCCGACGTCACCTGCATGGTCGGCTTCTACTCCTACAACACGCCGCGCATCTATGAAGCGCTGCGCGACGCCGGCAAGCTCGGCTCGATCACCGTCGTCGGTTTCGATGACGATCCGATCACGCTGGGCGGCGTCAAGGAAGGCACCGTTGCCGCAACCGTCGTGCAGCAGCCCTTCGAATGGGCCTATCAGGGCATGAAGCTGATGGCTGCCTATCTCAAGGGCGACAAATCGGGCATCCCGGACGGCAACCTCATCATCATCCCGACCAAGATCATCGGCAAGGATGACGTCGACGCCTATGCCGCCAACCTGAAGGCGATGGCTGGAAACTAAGACTTGAAGCAGTTCAGCCGGCTCAACTTCGCTTGGGCCGGCTGCTCGCATTGACGAACACCGCGAGGATCGTCAGTCTGCCAAAAAGTCGGCACGCCAATCGCTGTCAGGCATGATGAACTTATCCGACACATCCATCGCCACGACCACCCCGTTCCTCAGCCTCGAGAACGTGCGCAAGACCTATCCGGGCGTCGTCGCACTCGACGGCTTCTCCATGGAGGTCAGGCCGGGCGAGGTCATCGGCCTCGTTGGCGAAAATGGCGCCGGCAAATCGACCTTGATGAAGATCCTCGGCGGCGTCACCACGCCGGACACCGGCACGATCACGGTCGACGGCACCGCCCACAAGGGGCTGACCGTCGAAGCCAGCCTGGGCTCGGGCATCGCCTTCGTCCATCAGGAACTCAATCTGTTCGACAATCTCGATGTCGCCGCCAACATCTTCTTCGGACGCGAGCCGTTGCGCGCCGGGCCGTTGAAGCTCGTCGACCGCGCAAAACTGCGCACCATGGTGGCGCCGTTGTTGAAGCGCGTCGGCGCCAATTTTTCCGCCGACACACCGGTTGCGACCCTGTCGCTGGCGCAGCAGCAAATGGTCGAGATCGCCAAGGCGCTGTCGATCGAGGCAAGGCTGGTCATTCTCGACGAGCCGACATCGAGCCTGCCGCTCGCCGAAACCGACAAATTGCTCGACGTCATCAAGGCGCTGAAGGCCGACGGCATCAGCGTCATCTTCATTTCGCACCGCCTGCACGAGGTCGAGCGCGTCGCTGACCGCGTCGTCGTGCTGCGCGACGGCATGCTGGCCGGCACCTTGCCGAAGAGCGACATCGGCCACGACCAGATGGTCAAGCTGATGATCGGCCGCATGCTGAAGGAGCGCGAAAAGGCATCCGAGGCCGCGCGCGCGCCCGGCGCCACGGCGCTTTCGGCCAAGGCCATCCGCACACCAGCCTATCCCGGCCGGCCGGTCGATCTCGATGTCAGGCGCGGCGAAATCCTCGGCCTTGCCGGTCTTGTCGGCTCCGGTCGCACCGAGCTGGCGCGGGTGTTCTTCGGCATCGACTCAAGCCTTGGCGGCGGGCTCGAGCTCGACGGCAAGCCGCTTGTCCTGGCTTCCGCGGCCGACGCCGTCGCGCATGGCATCTTCCTGGTGCCCGAGGACCGCAAGCTGACCGGCATCCTGCTCGACCTGTCGATCGCGCAGAATATTTCGCTGCCCAATTTGCCGGCGCATGCGCGGCGCTCGTTGGTTTCGGCAAGCGCCGAGACCGCCACCGCCGAGAAACAAAAGAAAGATCTCGGCATCAAGGCGCCGTCGGTGCAGACGCGCACCGGCACGCTGTCGGGAGGCAACCAGCAAAAGGTCGTGCTCGGCAAATGGCTGGCCATGAACCCCAAGGTGATGATCCTCGACGAGCCGACGCGCGGCATCGACATCGGTGCCAAGGCGGAAATCTACGGCCTGATGCGGGCGCTGGCCGATGCCGGCGTCGCCGTGCTGATGATCTCCTCCGACATGGAAGAGGTGATCGGCGTGTCCGACCGCATCGCCGTCATGCATGAGGGCCATATCTCCGGCATTCTCGACAAGGACCGGTTCAGCCAGGAAAACGTGCTGCTGCTGGCGGTGGGCAAGCAGCCGAAATAGTTTTTTGTTTTGCCACGGGTTCCGGTCCGGAACCTTCTAGGGCGGGCATTGGGGAGAAGACGATGAGCAAGAAAGATCTCGGCCTGCTGATCCTGATCCTGGTGGTCGGCGCCATCGTGGCGATCATCAACCCGCGCTTCCTGTTGCCGATCAACCTCGCCAACACCTCGAACCTGATCGGCCTGTTCGGCATCCTGTCGATCGGCCAGGCCTTCGTCATCATCACCGGCGGCATCGAACTGTCGGTCGGCTCGGTGGTGGCGCTGCTGGGCACGCTGTTCATCGATTTCATCGCCGTGCGCGAGGTGGGCTGGCCGCTGGCCTTCGTGCTGATCCTGTTCCTCGGCGCCATCATCGGCCTGGTGCATGGCTGGCTGATCACGCGGCTCAAGCTGCAGCCCTTCGTCGTCACGCTGTGCGGCTTGCTGATCTACCGCGGCGTCGCCCGTTTCTACACCGCCGACGGCACCGCCGGCTTCGCCTTCGGCCAGAATTTTCCCGACCTCGAATTCCTCACCGCCGGGCGCTCATATGGGGTGCCGAACAGCTTCATCGCGCTGATCGTCATTTCCATCGTCATGTGGGTGGTGCTGCACCGCTCGGTGTTCGGCCGCTATCTCTACGCCATCGGCAAGAACGAGGAGGCGGCGAAATATTCCGGCATTCGCACCGGTCGCGTCGTCATGGCCGCTTACGTCATCTGCGGCGTGCTGACGGCGCTGTCGGCGATCTATTTCGCCATGTACACGCGCTCGATCTCGCCGGCCAGCCATGGCCAGTTCTACGAACTCTACGCCATCGCCGCCGCCGTGCTCGGCGGCTTCTCGCTGCGCGGCGGCGAGGGCTCGCTGATCGGCGTCATCCTCGGCACGGTGCTGCTGCAGGAGCTGCAGAACCTCGTCAATCTGCTCGGCATCCCGTCCTCGCTCAACTTCGCGGTGATGGGCGGCGTCATCCTCATCGGCGTGCTGGTCGACCAGCAATGGGGCGTGTTCCGGGAACGGCGGCTGATGGTCGATGCCACCCGCAAAAGCGCAGCCGGCGCGGCCGCGGAATAACCGCCCTGCCAGAACGCGTCGCGCGTTTGTCGGCGCCTGGCGGCATGAATGAAATGGTTGCGGCCTTGCCGCCCTTCTGCGATTGCGGGACGTCTCCACACCATGCCGGATGTCGGTGGCGGACGGGTGGCAGGCCATGAGCGCGAAACCTGAACTGTTGATGCTGAAGGCGGGCGCGCTTGAAGCCGAACTGGCGCCGCAAATCGGCGGCAGCCTGGGCGCGCTGCGCTGGCGCGGCACCGATCTCATGCGCCGGCTTTGCGACCATGATCGCGAAGCCGGCAACGTGCTTGGCGTCGCCATGTTCCCGATGATGCCTTACGCCAACCGTATCGCCGGAAATGCCTTCATGTTCGGAGGGAAACGCTGGCAGGTTCAGCCGAACAATCTCCCCGAAACAATCAATGTGCATGGCAGCGGCTGGAAGCATCCCTGGACTGTCATCGACGCGACCGCCGACAGCGCCGGATTGTCGCTCGAAATTACCGCCGGTCCCGAGCCTTATTCCTATCGCGCGACGCAGGTTTTCGAAGCTTCCGATGAAAGCCTCGCGGTCCGAATGACGATGATCAACACCGGGCCGGTTTCGATGCCGTTCGGGTTCGGTCTGCATCCGTGGTTCGACCGCGACCCGGACGTGACGCTGCGGTTCAACGCCACGCGGTTCTATCTGGAAGAACCGCAAGGCATTGCCGGCGATCCGATCACGCTTGCCCCCGAACTCGACTTCGCCGGTGGCCGGCCTTTGCCGGGCGGCTGGCGCAACAATGATTATGGCGGCTGGAGCGGCGAGGCCGAGATCCGCTTCCCGACACGCGGCGTCGGGCTGCGCATCAAGGCCGATCCGATGTTCAAGCACCTGATGCTTTATGCCGATCCTGCGAAACCGTATTTCTGCGTCGAACCGCAGACCAATGCCTCCGGCGCCTTCCACCGCGACGGGTGGAACGATCCGGACGAGGGCATCATCGTGCTTGCCCCGGGCGAAAGCATCGCCGGCACCGTCTCGTTCATGCCCTTCGCGCTTGAAGGCTAGCCTAGATCAAGCCCGACATGTCGGAAAAAGCCATCGCCTTGCGCAGCACTTCGGCGAAGCGCTCGCCGGCGGCTTCGCGCGGGCCGCTGTTGTCGATCGAGGTGACGCCAGGTCCCGACAGGCTCACATTGGCGCTGCGCGCCAGTCGCGCCAGCACTTCGCCGCGTGACTCGCGGCCGCGCATCGCCAGCCGCTCTGCCAGCACGTCGGGCGCGGCGGTGATCTCGACGACAGCCAGATTGGCATAGCGCTCGCGCAGCGCCGGGATGATCGCGCGCGACACGTTTGCCACGGCAACGCGGCCATTGGCGACGGACCAGTCGACATCGGCAGGGATGCCATAGCGCAAGCCATGCGCCTCCCAGGAAATGGCGAAGGCGCCGTCGGCTTCGGCCTCGGCGAAGGCGGCGTCGGCCAGCGTGTCGTGATCCTCGCTGGCGGCATCGCTCGGTCGTGTGATGACGCGGCGGACGAACTCAAGCCTTGTCTCGTCGGCAAAGCGGCTGCGGGCATAGCCGATCACCGTGTCCTTGCCGGCGCCGCTTGGACCGACGACGGCGACGAAGACGCCGTCACGGATCGGAAACACCTCGGCCGACAATTCACGCTCGATCAACGCGGACACCATCATGCGACCCGGCGTCCCTGCCGCCAGACGGTGCGCACGACCGGAACGTGGTCGTCGACTCGCACGCGCACCAGATCGGCGCGGCGCCCCTGCTCGATGACGCCGCGGTCGGTCAGGCCAATCGCTTCGGCCGGGTTCTTCGAGACCATGGCGACCGCCTGCGGCAGGGAAATGCCGTCGACGACGTCGCCGAGGAAGAACGCTGACTGGATCAGGCTGAAGGGAATGTAATCGGACGACAGGATGTCGAGCAGCCCATCGCTGGCCAGCGTGCGAGCCGAGACATTGCCCGAATGCGAGGCGCCGCGCATGACGTTGGGCGCACCCATCAGCACGCCCAGCCCGGCCTCCTTCGAGGCCCTGGCGGCTTCTTCCGTGGTCGGGAACTCGGCGACGCGCACACCCTGTTCGATCGCCTCGCCGACATGGCCAAGGGTGGCGTCGTCATGGCTGGCCAGCACGATGCCGCGCTCGTGGCAGGCGGCGGCGATCACCGTCCGGTTCGGCACCGAATTGCGCGCCGATTCCCCCATCCGCTTTTCGCAGAACAGTTTGAAGTCGCGATCGGTCAGCTTCAGCTTGCGCTGGTAATAGTAGGCATAGGTTTCGAGGTTGACGAACTGGCGCTGGCCGGGCGCATGATCCATCAGCGATGCCAGCTTCACCCGTTCGTCGCCGTCGAAATTGGCGAACGCCTTGAGGCAGTCCGGCGCCGAAACCTCGCAGCGCAGATGGATGAAATGGTCGGCGCGCAGACGATCTTGCTGCACGCTGTCCTCGATCGCATCGGCCAGCTTGCGGATGTCGGTCGACGTCAGGTCGGCATCCTCGTCCATGCCGACGCGCAAGGCATCGAGCACGGTGGTGATGCCGGCTGTCGCCACTTGCGCGTCATGGGCGAGCACGGCGGCGATGGGGTTCCAGCGCACCTTGGGCCGCGGCGCGTAGTGGCCTTCGAGATGGTCTGTATGGAGTTCGACCAGCCCGGGAATGATGTAGTCGCCGCCCATATCCGCGCCGGCCATGCTCCCGCCGGTTCGGCTGGTGCCGGCATCGATGCCGGCGATAAAGCCGTCGCGCAGCACCAGCGAACCCTCGACGATCTCGTCGGCAAGCACGATGCGGGCGTTGTGGAGAATAGTCTCGGCGGTCATTTCAGGCAGTCCTTGGTTATTCCGGCTGGGGTTATCCAGCAGGGTGTCAGGCAGTTTTTCTGGCCGGGCGGCGCCCGAGTGCATGATGCGAAAGCACCATGAACGGTGCGCCCGGTTCGGTTTCGACGAACAACGTCAGCGCATCCACCGGCAGCGGCTGTTGCAGCACCTGCGCAAACAGACTGTCGATTGCTGCGCGCAAACGAGGGCTTTCCTGTGACCCCGCCCGGCCGGACAGCGTCATATGGAAGCGAAAGGTCTCGAAGACATAGGGATAGCCCCATTGGCAGAGATTGCGGAACTCGGCCGGCTTCAGCGAATCCGGGCTGCGCCGCTCAATCTCGGATTCCGTCAGCGGTGCGCGAAAGCGATCGAAATCGCGTACTACCTCATCGGCGAAGCGGTTGAGCGCAGGCAGCGGCCTCTCCGGCACCAGTGCGAAGAAGCCATCGATCTGGCTGACGACGAGACGCGGGATGGTCACCGCAGGCGTCGCCTCGGCAAAATGGTCGAGTGCGGCGCGCAGCGAGGCTTCGGTCTCGTTGGCGGCCAGGCGGAAAGGGGCTTTCAGCGTCGCGTGGAAACCATAGCGGCGCGCCGAAGCGGTGTGGAAAGCGACTTCCGCCGCCGACAGGTCGGCCACCGCCTCGACCGGCCTTGTCGCCGCGCCAAACGGGTCGCGGCCGAGCCAGTTGGCAGCGATCCGCGCTAGAGGCTCGTCCTGCCGGGGGGTGAAATAGATGGCGTAGCGCATGAAAGGTCCTTGTCAGCTCCGCTGCCATAGGTGATTTCCATGACGGATTGACGAAGCTTTGCAGCGTTTCCGATAACAAAACGGTGCGGCCGGGTCATTAGCCAACGATTCTTTCGTGCCGGACCAGTCCTCGGGCCCTCAAGGAATGGCCTGTCAGGCCTTCATCAGCCATTCGTGCTCGGGTGCATTGTGGAATTTCCACGTCCGCTTCGGCCCGGCCATCACGTTGAGATAATAGAGGTCGTAGCCGTGGCAGGCGGCGCAGGGATGATAGCCCTTGGGCACCAGCACGACATCGCCATCCTCGATCGCCATTGCTTCATCCAGCGCGCGATGGCCGTTCTTGTCGGCGTCGGTATAGACGCGCTGGAAGGCAAAGCCCTGCGGCGGGTTGAGCCGGTGATAGTAGGTTTCCTCGAGATAGGATTCGGCGGGCAGATTGTCCTGGTCGTGCTTGTGCGGCGGATAGCTCGACGTATGGCCGCCGGGCGTGATCACCTCGACCACCAGCAGCGAATCGGCCGGCTTGCCCTCCGGCAGGATGTTGGTGACGTAGCGCGTGTTGGTGCCCTTGCCGCGCACCTCCTGGCCGAGATCGTCCGGTGTGATCACCCGCACCGGCAGACCGCCGCCAAGGCCCGGCGCCGAGCAGACCGCGAGTTCCAGCTCGGTATCCGCCGTCACCGACCAGTCCGATCCCTCTGGCACATAGACCGACCACGGCTTGCCCTCGAAGGGCGACATGCGCTCGCCAAGCAGGCCGAGATCCTTGCCGCCGGCGGACGCCGTGCCCTTGCCGGTGACGAACACCAGGCAGACTTCGCGATCATCGGTTTTTCCGGACGCGCTCTCGCCGGGCTTCAGCCGGTGCAGGTCGAAACCGACATAGGTCCAGCCGGCGATTTGCGGTGTCACATGGGCGACCCGGCCATGGCCTTTATTGGCTTTGACGAGCAGCTTCGACATTTTTGTCTCTCCTATCGCAAATCTTCGAGAATTGGCCGAAGTCTCCCAACTTCGTCATCCTAGGGCGTAGCAGGAGCGAAGCTCCGTCGCGAAGACCCTAGGATCCATGCCGTAACCTCAGTCCAAGAGCGCAGCGGGACGGAATACTGCACCGCGGCGGCTGTTTTGATGTCGCGGCATGGATCCCGGGGTCTGCGCTGCGTCGCTTCGCTTCTTGCTCCGCCCCAGGATGACGAAGCGAGAAGCGCCGCAAGCTAATCGCCAACGCATGGGATCAGTCACTCCTTCGGTTCGGCCTCGGCCTTGGTCTCATCGACCGGCTTGTAGAGGTAGAAAAACTGCCAGACGGCGTAGCCGGCGAAACCAAGCGCGATGACGCCCCAGAACGGCGTGCCGGTGGCGAACTCGATGATCGACCAGATGACGCAGACCGCGACGACGGCGACACGTCGCCACAAAGGCCGGAAGAAGGGGTGTTCGGAATCTTTCATCGGGCCAATCTACAGCAATCGGCTTCGTCGGGAACCCATCGCGTCAGGCCGCCCTTGATCAGGCATTGGGAAAGCCTTGCGTCTCGACCGTGTAGCCGGCGGCGGTCATGACGCGCATCAATTCCTTGTAGCCGACTTGCGCCATCCTGAGCGGCGGGTTCTTCTTCGGGTCCTGCTCGGCCTCGACCACGAACCAACCCTCATAGCCATGGTCGGCGAAGCGCTGCACGATGGCGCCGAAATCGAGTGAACCATCGCCCGGCACCGTGAAGGCGCCCAGCGCCACGGCGTCGAGGAAAGACTGCTTGGTGCGATCAAGCTTGTCGATCACGCCCATGCGCACGTCCTTCACATGCACATGGCTGATGCGCTTGTGATGGTTGTCGATGGCGCGCAGCACGTCACCGCCGGCAAAGGCCAGATGGCCGGCATCGAGCAGCAGCGGAATGCCGGCGCCGGAATGGCGCATGAAGGCATCGAGTTCCGGCTCGGTCTCTACCACCGCCGCCATATGGTGGTGGTAGGAGAGCGGCATGCCTTGCTCGGCGCACCATTCGCCGAATTCGGTGAGGCGCCTGGCATAGGCCTTCATCTCGTCGTCCGACAGCTTCGGCTTGGTGGCCAGCGGCTTGGAGCGGTCGCCCTGGATCGAGCGGCCGACCTCGCCATAGACGATGCAAGGCGCGTTCACCGCCTTGAACAGGTCGATCATCGGCTGGATGCGGTCCTTGTTGTCGGCCATCTCCCCGTCGACCAGCGTGCCGGAGAACCAGCCACCGCACAGCGTCACGTCGGCTGCCTTGAGGATCGGCAGCATGACATCGGGATCATTGGGAAAACGCCGGCCCATTTCCATACCGGTGAAGCCGGCCGAACGCGACTGGCGCAAACACTCCTCCAGCGACACGTCATCGCTGAGTTCCGCAAGATCGTCGTTCCACCACGCAATGGGGGACATGCCCAGTTTGGCTTTCAAGTCGTCACTCCAGTTTCAGTTCGTATTCACTCTCCCCTTGTGGGGGTCCGAAGGACGTGGCGGCGCAAAAATTCAATCGCCAACACTCTGCATCTGCCGCTTCTCGTCATAGGTCTTGCGCGCCGCGTTCACCTGCGGCCGGGCCGATACTTCCGGCACCGCCACATCCCACCAATGGCCGCCGGCATCGGTGGAGGCAAGCGGATCGGTGTCGATGACCAGCACCGTGGTGCGGTTGTTCTTCTTGGCCTTTTCCAGCGCGTTTTCCAATCCGGCGATCGACGGCACCTTTTCGGCAATCGCCCCCAGGCTCGCCGCATGCGCGGCGAAGTCGATATCGGGCAGCACCTCGTGGCGCGAGTCCTTCAGGAGGTTGTTGAAGTTGGCGCCGCCGGTCGCCATCTGCAGCCGGTTGATGCAGCCATAGCCTCTGTTGTCGAGCAGTACGATGGTGAGCTTCAGGCCGAGCATCACCGAGGTGGCGATCTCGGAATTCAGCATCAGATAGGAGCCATCGCCGATCATGACGACGACCTCTTCGTCGGGCTTCGCCATCTTTGTGCCGAGCCCGCCGGCAATCTCGTAGCCCATGGTGGAGAAGCCGTATTCGGCGTGATAGGAGCCAGGCGCGCCAGCCTGCCAGAGCTTGTGCAATTCGCCCGGCAGACCGCCGGCGGCGTGCAACAGCGTCACGCCGGAGCCCATCGCGCGCTGCACGGCGCCGATCACCTGCGCATCGGACGGATAGGCGGCATTGGTCGACGCCGTCACCTTGGCGGCCTCGGCTTGCCAGGCCTTCTTGCCGGTGGCCGCATTGTCGGTCCAGGTCGCCGGCGCCTTCCAACCTTTAAGCGCCTCACCCAGTTCGGCCAGACCCTCGGCCGCATCTGCGACCAGCGGCAGCGCGCGGTGCTTGCCGGCGTCGAAGGGCTGCACGTTGAGCCCGATGATGGTCTTGCCCGAATTCTTGAACAGCGCCCATGAGCCAGTGGTGAAATCCTGCAGGCGCGTGCCGATGGCCAGCACGACATCGGCTTCCTCCGCTAGGCGGTTGGCGGCGGAAGTGCCGGTGACGCCGACCGCCGCCATGTTGAGCGGCTGGCCGTCCGGCAGCGAGGATTTGCCGCCTTGCGTCTCGCAGACCGGAATGCCGGCGCTTTCCACGAATTTCGCCAGCTCGTCGGAGGCTTGCGAATAGAGGACGCCGCCGCCGGCGATCACCAGCGGCTTTTTTGCTCCCTTCAGCGCCGCGACCGCGGCGGCCAATTCGTGGCGGTCCGGGCGCGGCCGGCGCTGGTACCAGACCCGCTCGGCAAAGAAGCTCTCGGGATAGTCATAGGCCTCGGCCTGCACGTCTTGGCACAGCGACAGCGTCACCGGCCCACACTCGGCCGGATCGGTCAGCACAGTCATGGCGCGGCTGAGCGCCGGGATGATCTGCTCCGGCCGGGTGATGCGGTCGAAATAGCGCGACACCGGGCGGAAACAGTCATTGACCGTCGCCGTGCCGTCGGAAAAGTCCTCGGCCTGCTGCAGCACCGGGTCCGGAATGCGGTTGGCGAAGACATCGCCGGGCAAAAACAGGACGGGCAACCTGTTTACATGGGCGAGCGCCGCGGCCGTCACCATGTTGAGCGCACCAGGACCGATCGAAGAGGTCGCGGCCATGAAGCGACGGCGGAAGTTGGCCTTGGCGTAGGCGATCGCAGCATGCGCCATCGCCTGCTCATTGTGGGCGCGGAAGGTCGGCAGTTCGTCGCGCACCTGATAAAGCGCCTCGCCTATGCCGGCGACGTTGCCGTGGCCGAAGATCGCCCAGACCCCGCCGAAGATCGGGACCTTGTTGCCGTCGATCTCGGTCATCTGCCTACTGAGAAAACGGGTCAGCGCCTGCGCCATCGTCAGGCGGATTGTCTTGCTCATGGTGTCTCCTCCGCAGTCGTTGTGCCGCGCTTCTTATGCCGCTTTGCGGCCGCGCGCGGCAAGCCACGCTTCGGTCAACTGTTCGAAGCGCTGCGCCATGTCGGCGATAGCTTCTTCATCCGACATCTTGCCGGCCAGCCATTGTTCGGCAGCGTGGACGAAGATGGTGCGACCGACGGCAAAACCCTTGACGATGGGCGCCTTGGCGGTGGCGGCGAATGCCGCTTCCAGTTCGTCCTGCGGCGCTTCCAGCCCAAGCAGCACGACGCCGCGGCACCAGGGATCGTGCTTCAGGATCACCGCTTCGATCTTGGCCCAGGCGCCGCTCGACGCCTGCGGCTCGAGCTTCCACCAGTCCGGCTTGATGCCGAGCCCATAGAGTTCCTCCAGCGCGCGCGGGATCGTCGTATCGTCGAGCTTGCCATGCTTGCCGGCAATGATCTCGATGAGAAGTTCTCTGCCTACTTTCCGCGCGCCTTCGAACAGCGCGCGCAGCTTCTGCTGCTGCTCTTCCTTGAGCGCCGCCGGATCGTCGGGATGATAGAAGCACAGGCACTTGATGCAGTGATCGACAGGCCATTCGGTGAGCTGCGAGCCGATGTCCTGCGAGAATTCGAAGCGCAGCGGCCGCGAGCCCGGCAGCTCCACCGGCCGGCCGAGCCAGGCGAAGGGATGGCGGGCGAATTCGAACATCGCCTTGCGGCCATGTTTTTCGTCGATCAACATGCCGTAGCCGTCGCGTCCGGCGGCGACCTTCGCCGCGGCCTTGACCGCCAGCACCTTGAATTCTTCGATCCGCGCCGGATTGGCGCCGGCCTTCGCCGCCACATCCTCGAGCTGCACACGGTGGTCGCAGGCGAGCGCCATCAGCGAGGGAATGTCGCGCCGGCGCGTCGTCGCCCAATGGATGTGGTTGATCGCCTCGTCCTTGCGCAGGGCCAGATGCTTGCTGCCATGCTTGAGGAAGAACTGCAGCTCCTCGAAGGTCGGATATTCCGGCGCGCAGAGCAGCCGCGACACGGCGAAGGCGCCGCAGGCATTGGCCCAGGTCGCCGCCGTCGCATGGTCTTCGCCACCCAGCCAGCCGCGCAGGAAGCCGGACATGAACGCGTCGCCGGCGCCGAGCACATTGTAGATCTCGATCGGGAACCCCTTGCCGACGACGCCGTCCTCGAGATCGTCGCTGATAGGTCCGTCATAGACGATGCAGCCCATGGCGCCACGCTTCAGGACGATGGTGGCGGACGATAGCGAGCGGATCGTCTTCAGCGCGCTCAGGCAATCGTCGGCGCCCGACGCGATCATGATCTCTTCCTCGGTGCCGACAATGAGGTCGCAATCGGGCAGCACCGTCTTCAGCTGGGCCGAGACACGGTCCGATTTGACATAGCGCTCAAAGCCTTCGGCATGACCGGCAAGACCCCAGAGATTGGGCCGGTAGTCGATGTCGAACACCACCTTGCCGCCCTTGGCCTTCATGATGCGGATCGCCTTGCGCTGGGCGGCGTCGCTGTTGGGCCGGGAAAAATGCGTGCCGGTGACGACGATCGCCCGCGCCGAGGCGACGAAGGCCTCGTCGATGTCTTCCGGCGCCAGCGCCATGTCGGCGCAGTCCGAGCGGTAGAAGATCATCGGCGAGACGCCTTCGTCCTCGACCGACAGCAGCACCAGCGCCGTCAGCCGCTCCTTGTCGGTCTTCAGCCCGTCGACGTTGACGCCTTCACGTTTGAGCTGCTCGCGGATGAAGCGGCCCATCTGCTCGTCGCCGACGCGGGTCAACAGCGCAGAACGCAGGCCGAGCCTGGCCGTCCCGACCGAAATGTTGGCCGGGCAGCCGCCGACCGACTTGGCGAACGAGGTGATGTCCTCCAGCCGCGAGCCGATCTGCTGGCCGTAAAGGTCGACGGAAGCGCGACCGATGGTGATGACGTCGAGCGGCGCCTGTTTCGCGTCCACGGCTTCGCTCATTGGAACCTCCCGTCGGCCTTGTTGTTTTGGGGTACACGCGCGAGCGGCAGCGTGGCGCCGGGAATATGAAATAATAATTCCAATCCATAGTCAATATGGAATGAGCATTCCTTCCGTGAAAAGTACCATTAGGCCGTCGCGTGCGGGAAGAGATTTTGGCGGGTCTGCCCAGTTCACCACGGAAGCGGGCCATCGTCGTTGAAGTACCCGGCGTTCGGACCATCGGCGTCCAAGGTCGCCAAGCGTATGACGATCTCGGCCGCCTGCTGCACGGTGCGGTGGCCTCTAAATCCATTCAGGTCGGTGGCGGTATAGCCGGGCGCCGCTGCATTGACCTTGATGCCTTGTGGCGCGAGTTCGCGGGCGAAGGCGACGGTGATGGCATTCAGGGCCGTCTTGGAACTGCCATAACCCATCAGGTTGACCGATTGGTTCGGCGTCCCGGAATCGAGCGCGCGCCCAATGGATCCCGTGGAACTGCTCACCATCACGATGCGGGCGGCCGGCGCTGCAAGCAGCAGCGGCAGGAAGGCTTGGGTCACGCGGATCGGTCCGAAGACATTGACGTCATAGGTGGCCCTGACATCGGCAAGATGCTGCTGGCTCGGCGGCAGCTCGTAGTTGATGGCGATGCCGGCATTGTTCACCAGCACGTCGAGACAAGGGCTTTCCGTCCCGACAGTCTTGGCCGCAGCCGCCACGCTTTCGTCCTGTGTGACATCCAGCTCGAGCCATTGCACGTCCAGACCTTCGGCGCGCAATTCCTGCGCTGCCGCCATGCCACGTTCGGCATTCCTGGCGCCAAGCCACACCTTGAAGCCCATCGTCGCCAGCCGTCGGGCGATTTCGTGGCCGATGCCCTTGTTGGCACCCGTCACCACAGCGGTTTTCGATCTCGTCATTTGGGTTCTCCATCTCTTCCTGTCGAAGACCAAGAGATGACGCCCTGTAGGAAACGCCGCGCGCCGAAAACTCTCCGGCTCTTGCCTAATCCTCTCATATGGGTTGCGCGGCCCCCGTGGATGCGCGAAGCTGACATCATGAGCGAGGCATTGCAGGAGCTGATCGAAATCGCCGGCCGTCATGCGCGCGGGCGACGAACGACAACGGCGATCCCCCGCGTTTCGATCGGCCGCAGCGAAGTCGCCACGGCGCCGATGGCGGGGGTATGGGGGTCGGGAATCCTGTTTGTGCTGCAGGGCGCGAAAACGGTTCTGATCGGAGACCGGACCCTTCGCTACAATCCCGCCAGCTATTTCATCTACACAGTCGACACACCCACCATCAGCCAGTTGGTCGAAGCGAGCGCCAAGCATCCCTACCTGGCAATCGGCTTCGCCCTCGACCTGCAGGCCGTCGCCGCCCTCCTCGTCGAGCACGAACCGGCGCTCGGCGGCGACAGTTTCTCCACCTCGCCCGTCAATGAAGACCTGCTCGACGCATTGCGGCGAATAATGCGGCTGCTCGACCGGCCAGGGGAGATTCCCGTGCTGTCGGCCATGCTCGAACGCGAGATGCTGTTTCGGCTGCTGCAAGGCCCCCAGGGCGCAAAGCTTCGCCAGCTTGCGCGCGCCGACGGCCATCTGTCCCGGATTGGCCAGGCGATCGCCTGGATCCGCGCACATTGCCATCAGCCGGTCCGGGTCAGCGATCTGGCCGAAATCGCCCATATGAGCAACGCTGCATTCTACCGCCACTTCAAGGCGGCGACGGCCATGAGCCCGATCCAGTATCAGAAACAGATCCGGCTGCTGGAGGCGCGCCAACTGCTGGCTGCCCAGCCAGGCAATGTTGCAAGCGTCGCCTTCGCCGTCGGCTACGAGAGCGCTTCCCAGTTCAGCCGGGAGTATGCCCGCCAGTTCGGATCGCCGCCCGCGCGCGACGCAGCCCAGCTTTTGGCGGCAGGCGAGGCGTCTGTAGAGGTCCTCTAAATTTTGCGCTTGCGGCCTGTGTCGCGTCGCTTCTCGCCGACGCCGACGGTCAGCGCCATGGCCAGCGCCATCGTTGCCGATAGCGAGCGGAAGCCGGCAAAATCGGCCTCGGCAACCTCGAACCAGACCTTGGCGAACTGGGCGAGCGGCGAAAACGAGCTGTCGGTGATGGCGACGATCGGCACGCCCTGTTCCGAAATGCTGCGCGCCTCTTCGATGGTGGCCGGCGCATAGGGCGAGAATGAGATGGCGATGACGGCGTCCGCCGGCGTGGCGAAGGCGATCATCTCGGCATTCAGGCCGGCGGCTGATTCGATCAGCTGGTTGCGGATCTTCAGCTTGCCCAGCGCATAGGCGATGTAGGACGCCACCGGATAGGAGCGGCGCTTGGCCAGCACATAGATGGTCTCGGCCTTCGCCAGCAACGAAATCGCATCTTCCAGATGCGTGTCGTCCAGCGTGCGTGAGATGTCGTTGAGCGAGGTGGAGGCGGCGGCGACGAAGCCGTCGAAGATCGCCCGGTGGCCGGCGGCGCCCTCGGCCTTGGCGCGCAAGGCTTGCAGCCTTTCATCATAGGATGAGTTGCGCTCGCGCAGCCGCTCGCGAAACACCTGCTGCAGGCTGGTGAAACCGTCGAAGCCGAGCTGCTGGGCAAAACGGATCAAGGTCGAAGGCTGCACGCCGGCCGAAGCGGCGATGCTGGCGGCGGTGCCGAAGGCAATGTCGTCGGGATTGTCGAGCGCATAGGCGGCGATCTGGGCGATGCGCTTCGGCAGGCTTTCGCGCCGATCGAGGATCGTTGCGCGCAGCGTCTCGAAGTCGCGAGGTACCCGTTCGTCCATCGTCGCCCTGTCCAAGCTCATGCGTGAAGCGTCCCTCTGTGCCTCATCATAGTGAACCTGCGCAAGAACGCCATAAAAAATGAGGCAGACGTTCCATTCCAAGATAAAATGGACTAATTCATCCACGCAACGCTTCAGGCAGTGGAGAAACGGAAATGGTCGGCGTCGGTCTCATCGGCACGGGTTTCATGGGCAAATGTCACGCCATCGCATGGAGTGCCGTCGGCGCCGTCTTTCCCGATGTCGCCAAGCCACGGCTTGTCCATCTCGGCGAGGTCAACGAGGACCTCGCCAGGCGCAAGGCGGGCGAGTTCGGCTTCGCCAAGGCGTCCGGCGACTGGCGCGCCGTCGTCAACGACCCGGAGGTCGATATCGTCTCGCTGACCACGCCCAACCAGTTCCATCCGGAAATGGCCATCGCCATCCTCGAGGCGGGCAAGCATCTGTGGTGCGAAAAGCCGATGGCGCCAAGCTTCACTGAGGCCGAAGCGATGGCGGCCGCGGCGAAAAAGTCCGGCAAGGTCGCGGCCCTTGGTTACAACTACATCCAGAGCCCGGCGATCCGTCACATCGGCGCGCTGCTCGATGAGAAGATCATCGGCGAGGTCAACCATCTGCGCATCGAGATGGATGAGGATTTCATGGCCGATCCCGAGGCGCTGTTTTTCTGGAAGCACGAAGCCGCTTCCGGCTACGGCGCGCTCGACGATTTCGCCGTGCACCCGCTGTCGCTGGTTTCCGCCCTGTTTGGCCGCGTCGCCAGCGTCATCTGCGACATGGCCAAGCCCTATGCCGACCGCAAGGTGGCCAGTGGCGGCCGTCGCGCGGTCGAGACCTACGACATCGCCAGCGTGCTCATGCATCTGGAGAACGGCATTGCCGGCACGCTGCTTGTGAACCGCTCGGCCTGGGGCCGCAAGGGCCGTATTGCCGTCCAGATCTTCGGCTCGAAGGGGTCGATCCTGTTCGACCAGGAACGATCGAACGAATTCCAGCTCTATCTCACCGCCGACCGCCCGACCGAACAGGGCTACCGCACCATCTTGGTGGCGCCGCACCACAAGCCCTATGACCTCTTCGTTCCGGCGCCGGGCCATGGCCTCGGCTTCAACGATCTCAAGATCATCGAATGTCACGAACTGCTGACGCGGCTTGCCGGCAAACCGGCGCGGCTCATCGAATTTGCCGAAGGGCTGGAGATCGAGCGCACGGTGCACGCGATGGCGCGCTCCTTCGAGGAAAAGCGCTGGGTCGATGTGCGGTAGAGCCACGTAGTTCGTCGAGACGGGGTAGGTTGCCGACTCTCGGCAGACAAGATTTCACCATTCATTTGGTGACCCGTCGCAGACATTCGCGATTGGCCGACGCCTCCCTGACGCTTCGCCCCAGGATGACGAAGCAACGGGCGTTTCGACCAATCCCCAAGGCATGCGACCTGCCAAGGTAAGCACCACGCCAAGTATCTGCGGTCACCTCAGCCGCCGGCGGCCGGAGTCTCCCAGCCGTTGACCCAGACCTGCCGCAACCGGTCGCCCTCGCCCTTGAACCGTAGTCCCGTCGCCTGGCAATCTTCGATCCGGTCGCTGCGGAAATTGCGGATCGCCTGGCGCAGCTCGCACCAGGCGACGATATTGGCGGTTTCGGCGTAGTATATCAGGGCGATCGGGCGGACGAGTCGCTCGGAGGCGCGGCCCATTTCGTCGCGATAGGAGAGGTCGAGCTTTTCCTCGTCGCGGATGGCGCGACGCACCAGCGCCAGATCGATCGCACCGGTCGAGGGTGCGGCAAATCCCCATGCATGCAGCGCATTGGCGTCGAACGCCTGGCGCAAGGGCGGCGGCACCGCACCGGCGATCTTGGCGCTGACGCGCTTGGCCGCCTGCTTGAGTTCGCTGTCCCCGGTGCGCTCCAGCAGCGCCAGTGACAACACGATCGCCTCCATCTCCTCGATCGAAAACATCAGCGGCGGCAGGTCGAAGCCGGGGCGCAGTATATAGCCGATGCCACGCCCGCCCTCGATCGGCACGCGCATCGCCTGCAGTGCTGCGATGTCGCGGTAGATCGAGCGCACCGTCACTTCCAGCCGCCCGGCAATCGTTGCCGCCGTCACCGGCTGCCGCGCCAGCCGCACGATCTGGATGATCTCGAACAGGCGTGACGCCTTGCGCATTTTTCACCCGGATTCCGATCGCAACTGACACACCATCGTCAGTTGGGCTGACCTATAGGAGCGCCTATCGAATTGAGAATCAATACATTCCGCTGCGGCCTGGCCGGGCGAGGCGACGGGCAACTGACATGGACTACGCGGGAAATCTCTGGCTCTTCTGTCTCCTCCTCTTCGGCATCATCATCGTGCCCGGCATGGATATGCTGTTCGTGCTTGCCAATGCACTGACCGGTGGCGGCAACAGGGGACTTGCCGCGACCGGCGGCATTATGCTGGGCGGCATGGTGCATACGCTGAACGGCGCGCTCGGCGTCGGGCTGCTGATGCATTTCGTGCCGATTCTCTACAATCCGCTGCTGATTGCCGGCGCCGCCTACATGGCTTTTATCGGCCTGACGCTGATGCGCAGCTCGATCAAGGTTGGCGACGAGGGGCCAGCCGGCAGCCGCTCGGCATGGAAGGCGTTTCGCCAGGGGCTGGTGATCTGCCTGATCAATCCGAAGGCCTATCTCTTCGTCTTCGCGGTCTATCCGCAATTTCTGAAGCCGGCCTACGGTCCGATCTGGATCCAGGCTTCCATCATGGGACTGATGACAATCGCCATGCAGTTTGCCGTCTATGGCGGGCTCGCCGTCACCGCCGGCCGCAGCCGAAATCTGCTGGTCGCCAATCCCCAGGCGACCGCCTTTGCCGGCCGGGCGGCCGGACTGCTGCTCTTCGCGGTCTCGGTGTTCACGGCATGGGAGGGGCTGAGAGCAGCGTAGATGGCGCTCCCCCTCTCCGTCTCGGCTTCGTCGAGCCACCTCTCCCCCACTTTGTCTAGGCGATTCACACATCTCGCAGGCCCCAGCCGTGTGCGATGGATTGGAAGTGCTGAAGGCCGTGACGGAAGGTGATTGGGCCTGGTGGCTTGG